>DATEMW010000491.1:0-11826 GCA_035275385.1 Candidatus Methylomirabilota bacterium
CGTCCCTGAACCGTTGCTGGACCTCCTCGACGGACTCGAACATGATGGCTCCCTTGCTGCTGAGTTTCGGCCATTGTAGCAGGCATTTCGCGACCCCGAGGCCCGCCGACCGGACGTGTACAATGCCACATGCCCGACGCCGACCGCTACCATCGGCTGCAGCTCGTCCTCACGCTCGTCGGCCTGGCGCTCTCGCTCGCGTACCTGCTCGCCCTGATCGCAACCGGCGGCGGACATGCGCTGGCGCGCGCGGCCGCGAGCGTCACGCCGGCGCGATGGGTTCAGGTTGCGCTGGTGGCGCTCGCCGTCGGCGTCGGTCAGGGCGCCCTCGGGCTTCCGCTCCGCCTGATCCGGAGCTACTGGCTGCCGCGGCGCTTCGGACTCCTGCACCAACCTCTGGCCGGCTGGCTCGGCGATCAGCTGAAGGCCGCCCTGATCGGCGCGGCGCTCGGGCTCGCGGCCATCGAGATCGTCTACGCGCTGCTCGCGCTGACCCCTCGCTGGTGGCTCATCACTGCTGCGGTGTTCTTTGCCGCTCAGATCGCGATGACGGCCGTCCTACCGATCTGGATCGTTCCGCTGTTCTATCGACTAACCCCGCTCGCGGACGGCGACCTGCGCGATCGTCTGCTCGCGCTGGCGCGCCGGGCCGGCGTCGAGGCGATCGGCGTCTACGTCGCCGACCAGTCGCGGAAGAGCCGCACCGCGAACGCCGCGGTCGTGGGGCTGGGCCGCACGCGGCGGATCATCCTCTTCGACACGCTGCTCGCGGAGTTCGCTCCCGAGGAGATCGAGTCGGTGCTGGCTCACGAGCTCGGCCACCATGCCCACGGTGACATGCGCCGCGGCCTCCTCGTGAACGGGGCGCTGACCCTGGTGACGGCGTGGCTGGCGGCCCGCGCGCTCGACGCCGGCGTCGGGCGGCTGGGCCTCGCGGGAGTCGCCGATCCGGCCGGCATCCCGTGGCTCGTGCTGGTGGCGCTCGTGCTGGGGCTCGTGCAGATGCCGCTCGCCAACGGCTTCTCGCGCTGGATCGAGCGGCAGGCCGACGACTTCGCGCTGGCCACCACCGGCAACGCGCGAGCGTTCGTGGGCGCGATGGAGCGGCTCGCCGGCCTCAATCTCGCCGAGCGCCGTCCGAGTCGGCTCAAGGAGATCGTCCTCTACTCGCATCCGGCGCTCGATCGGCGGATCGCGCGCGCGGCAGCGGCCGCCGCCAACCCAGGAGGTGTCGCATGACCAGCCGCCGCGCCGCGCTCCGCGCGCTCGTCGCCGGCAAGCAGGGTCTCGTCGTCCCCGGCGCCTACGACGGCATCTCCGCCCGCCTGGTGCAGGACGCCGGCTACCCGGCCGTTTACATGACGGGCTACGGCACCGCCGCCTCGCGGCTCGGCCTGCCCGACCTCGGATTCGCCGGGCTCGGCGAGATGGCCGACCACGCGCGCAATCTGGCGGCGGTTCTCGATGTGCCGCTGATCGCCGATGCCGATACCGGATACGGCAACGCGCTGAACGTCCGCCGGACCGTGCAGACGTACGAGGCGGCCGGCGTGGCGGCGCTCCACATCGAGGACCAGATCACGCCCAAACGGTGCGGCCACCTCGCCGGCCATCAGATCGTGCCGCGCGGGGAGTTCGTGGGAAAGATCCGTGCCGCGGTCGAGGCGCGGACCGACCCGGACCTGATGATCATTGCGCGCACCGACGCGATCTCGGCCGTCGACTTCGACGAGGCGCTGCGCCGCGGGGAGGCCGCCGCGAAGGCCGGCGCTGACGTGCTCTTCATCGAGGCGCCGCGCACCGAGGCGCAGGTGGAGCGCATCGCCCGCGCCTTCGACACGCCGCTGCTCTACAACTACGCGCCCGGCGGCCGCTCCCCGCTCTTGCCGTTCGCGCGCTTGCGCGAGCTCGGCTTCGCGATCATCCTGCTCCCGGTCGACACCTTGCTGGTCGCCGTACGGGCGATGCGCGCGTTCCTCGCCCAGGCGAAGGCGCGCGACGACGTCCGCTCGCTCGCAGACCTGTACATGCCGTTCGGCGAGTTCAACGAGCTGATCGGCGTCAGCGCGCAGCTGGCGCTGGCGGAGCGCTACCGGGACGACGACCGCTCGGCGACGTAAGCGGCCAGCGCCGGCTCCCAGGGCCGCAGATCGTCCTCGCCGAGGGCGGCGAGGTGGGCGTGGCCGAGCACGGAATAGGCGGGCCGGCGAGCCTTGGCGCCGTACTCCGCGGCAGTCACGGGCGAGATGTTCGCGGAGACGCCGGCGAGCTCGAGCGCGCGCCGCGCGAAGTCGTACCAGCTCACCTGTCCCGCATTGGTCAGGTGGTAGATCGGGTGGGCGACCTTCGGCAGAACCTTCCAGACCTTGCGCGCAAGATCGAGCGTGTAGCTCGGGCACAGCACCTGATCGGACACGACGCGCAGCGCGCGCCCCTCGCCGGCCAGGCGCAGCATCGTCTCCACGAAGTTCCCCTTGCCCTTCCCCTGAAAGCCGGCGAGGCCGAAGAGCCCGCACACGCGAAAGATCACCGCGCGCTGGCAGCGCTCGAGCGCCAGCCGCTCGCCGGCGAGCTTCGATTCGCCGTAGACGCTGATCGGCCGCGGCGGGTCGGTCTCGACGTAGGGCGTTTGCTTGGCGCCGTCGAAGACGTAGTCCGTCGAGAAGTGCACCAGCCGCGCGCCGGCCGCCCGGCAGACGTCGGCCAGCGTGCCCACCGCCTCGGCGTTCAGCGCGAACGCGCTCGCGCCATCGTCCTCGGCTCGATCGACCAGATTGTAGGCGGCGGTGTTGAGCACGCACGTCGGTCGCAGCGCCTCCAGCACCGTGCGCGTGCGCGCGGCGTCGCGGATGTCGACGTCGCGCGTGCTGAGGGGCACGAGCTCGCCGGGAAGGTCGAAGGTCCGGACGAGATCGGAGCCGAGCTGCCCGGTGGCGCCGATGACGACGTAGCGCTCGCCGGACGCGTCGTCGCGGCGCGCTGAGCCAGTCACATCAGCTGGAGCTGGTCGAGATGGCGAGCGCGACGAGGTGGTCGAGATGCCGGATGTCGAAGGGCTTGGGGATGTAGGCGAACACGCCGCCGCCCAGGGCCTCGGCCGCCGCGCGCGTGTCCGCATTGGCCGTGATCATGATGATGGGGACGTTGACGCCGAGCCCGCGAATCTGCTTGAGCAGCTCGAGCCCGCCCATGCGCGGCATGTGCATGTCGAGGAGGATCAGATCGAACTTGCCGCGCAGCAGGACGATCAGCGCCTCGGCGCCGTCCTTGGCCGATTCGGTCTCGTAGGAGTTCTCGTGGCGGAATTGCCGGAAGAAATCCTTCAGGACTTCCACGACCGGCGCCTCGTCGTCTACGATCAGGACTCGCTTGGTCACTCAGCCCAGTATATGACACCGTCGGCGAAGTTTACGATTCACGCGGCGCCGCTGCCGGGCGCTTCAGAACTGCTCGTGCCTCAAGGCGCGCGCCGATGGCACGGAACGTGTACGTCTACTGCGGATACTGTGCCTCGTCGCTCGTTCGTCACGCCCCCCGACAGCGCGATCGGCGTTGTCGTGAGACGATTCCGTCCATGAGCTCGACACCCGAACGCCGCCGGCACCCCCGAGTCCCCGTGTCGTGGCCGATCCGGCTGTGGGTCGACGACGAGCCCCTGCTCGGACGCGCTGAGGATGCCAGCCGCAACGGGCTCTGGGTCACGGTTCCGTCCACGACGGCGCTGCGGCTCGGCAAGATCTGCTGGGTCGACGTGCTCAGCGACGAGCTCGGCTCGTTCACGGTCGCCGGCGAAGTTCGTCACGTCAACGGCCGCCGTATCGGGCTGGAGACGACTCGTCCGGTTCCCCTCGCCGGCCTCGAGCCCGCCTGATCCAGCGCGCGAACCACGCGCGACTCCTGTGACGCCCCGCCCCGGGCCGGGGCGCCCTCGGATGGTATAGTTGACCGCCGTCGAAAAGGCAGATTCCGCTCGTCAGGAGACTGTGACATGACCGCCCTCAAAGATGCGATCGCGGCCGCGATCGACCGCCTCGGCGACGACCTCGAGAAGCTCTCGCGCCGGATCCACGACAACCCCGAGCTCTGTTACCAAGAAGTGAAGGCCGCCTCGTGGCTGACTGAATTCCTCGCATCTCACGGCTTCAAGGTCGAGCGCGGCGTCGCCGGGGTCGAGACCGCGTTTCGCGCGACGATCGAGACCGGCGAGGGCCCGACGATCGCGATCATGTGCGAATACGACGCGCTGCCGTCGATCGGCCACGCCTGCGGCCACAACGCGATCGCGACGGCCGGCGCCGGGGCGGGCGCCGGGCTGGCCGCGGTGCGAGACAAGCTGCCGAAGGGGCGCATCCACGTCGTCGGCACGCCGGCCGAAGAGGGCGGCGGCGGCAAGGTGAAGCTGATCCAGGGCGGCGTGTTCAAGGACGTCGACGCGGCGATGATGGTCCACGGCTTCGACCAGTGGGTCGGCCACATGGACCTGCTCGGGATCGTGCGGGTCGCCTTCGAGTTCACCGGCAAGGCCGCGCACGCCTCGGCCGATCCGTGGGAGGGCGTCAACGCGCTCGACGCGGCCGTGCAGACCTACAACAACGTCAGCATGCTCCGCCAGCAGGTGCGCCCGGACTCGCGGATCCACGGCATCATCACGAGCGGCGGTGCGGCGCCGAACATCATTCCCGAATTCGCCTCCGCGCTGTTCTACGTGCGCTCGATCAACCTCGACTACATGTGGGAGCTGCAAAAGCGCGTGATCGCCTGCGCGCAAGGCGCGGCGAAGGCCGCGGGCTGCACGGTCAAGGTGATCGAGCACAACGATACGGTCTACGAGCCGATGAAGCGCAACGAAACCTTGCTGAACACGTACCGCGCCAACCTCAAGGCGCTCGGCGTCGTCGAGGCGCCGCCGCTCGTCGATCGGCTGGGATCCTCCGACGTCGGCAACGTGAGCCAGGTCATCCCGACGATCCAGCCGCTCATGAAGATCGCGCCGGACAACACGCCGATCCACTCGCGCGCGTTCGAGGCGGCCGCGGTGAGCCCGCTCGCGCGCACGGGCACCTTGACCGCCGCGAAGGCGATGGCGATGACGACGCTCGACCTCCTGACCGATCCGGCGCTCGTGAAGCGGGCGCAGGACGAGTTCAAGAGGCCGAAGTGAGCGCGCCTGCCGACCTGAAGCAAAAGGTTGCCGGCGCGGTCGACCGCCTGAGCGACGACCTCGAGGCGCTGTCGCACAAGATTCACGACAACCCGGAGCTCTGCTTCAAGGAAGAACGGGCGCACGGCTGGCTCACCGAGTTCCTCGAGAAGCACGGCGCGCGGGTCGAGCGCGGCGTCGGCGGCCTGTCGACGGCGTTTCGCGCCACCATCGAGGGATCGGGCGCGGGCCCGACCATCGCGATCATGGCCGAGTACGACGCGCTGCCCTCGATCGGCCACGCGTGCGGCCACAACGTGATCGCCACCGCGGGCACCGGGGCCGGCGCGGCGCTGGCCGTCGCGCTCGGCACCCTGCCCTTCGCGGGCCGGATCCAGGTGATCGGCACGCCCGCCGAGGAGGGCGGCGCCGGCAAGGTCCGATTGATGGACGCCGGCGTTTTCCGCGACGTCGACGCCGCGATGATGATCCACGGGCGCTCGGGCACGCAGGTGTGGCGGCCCTCCCTCGGCATCATCAAGGTCAAGGCCGAGTTCCACGGCAAAGCGACGCACGCGTCGTCCTGGCCGTGGCGCGGCGTGAATGCGCTGAACGCGGTCATCCAGCTCTTCGTCGCGCTCGACCAGATGCGTCAGCAGCTCCGGCTCGACGCGCGCGTGCACGGCATCATCGTCAAGGGCGGCGATCAGCCGAACATCATCCCGGAGTACACGCGCGCCGACTTCTACCTGCGCGCGCTCACCAAGGACTACTGTCAGGAGCTGCTCCGCCGCTTCACCGCCTGCGCGGACGGCGCCGCCGCGGCGACGGGCTGCCGAGCTGAGGTCACTGCCGAGCCGATCATCCACGATCCGCTCAGGCCCAACCCGACCATGGCCGAGCTCTTCGAGAAGAATCTCGGCGTGATCGGGTTCCCGGTCGATGCGGACGACGGCGAGGCGGGCTACGGCTCGACGGATTGCGGCAACGTGAGCCAGGCGCTCCCGACGATCCATCCGTACATCCGAATCTCCCCGGACGGCGTGCCCGGGCATTCGCGCGAGTTCGCGGAATGGGCGCGCTCGCCGATGGCGCGCGCGGGGATGGTGGCGGGCGCCAAAGCCCTGGCGCTGACGGCGCTCGACCTGCTGGCCTCCCCCGATAAACTCAAGGCTGCGAAGGAGGACTTTGCCCGATGAGAGGACTGGCGATCGCCCTTGCGGTGATCATGCTCGGTATCACCACGGCGAGCGCGGGTGAGATCTCGCTGCGCATCGTCAACGTCGTCACGCCGCAGGACGTGAAGATCTGGGAGCCGACCACGATCATGGCGAAGAAGGGCGACACCGTGATGCTCCAGCTCGTCAACCGGCACGCCGACGAGCACGGTTTCGAGATCGCGGCGTTCAACGTGAAGGAAGTCGTGGCCGGGGAAAAGACCTCCAACGTGAAATTCACCGCCGACAAGGCGGGTATCTTCCCGATCAAGTGTCAGCTGCATCCCGCGCACGTGGTCGGCCAGCTCCTCGTTCTCGAGTAGTCCTGTTGTCGTCCCGTCCCGGGGCGCCCGCCCTGGCGGCCGCGGCCCTGGCGCTCGGGCTGGCGGCGGGCGCCTCGGGACAGTCATCCGATCTCACTCCGGGCGCGCGCGTCTTTCGGGAGAATTGCGCCGTTTGCCACGGCGCTACCGGCGACGGTGCGGGGATGGCCGCGCACCACTTCAAGACGCCGCCCCGCGACTTGACCAAGGGTCGATTCAAGTTCCGCTCGACGGCGTCGGGACAGATCCCCACCGATGCGGACCTGACCCGCACGATCGTCCAGGGCATTCCCTCGACGGGCATGGTCCCGCAGAGTCATCTGAGCGACGCCGACGTGCAGGCGGTGATCGCGTTCGTCAAGAGCCTCTCGCCGAGATTCTCGAGCGCCGCGTCGCCGAGGGTCGTCACGATTCCGCCGGCGCCGCCGAGCACGCCCGAGGCCGTAGCGCGCGGGGCCACGATCTACGTGAAGGGCGAGTGCGCGGAGTGCCACGGCAAGGAAGGTCGTGGCGACGGCCCGTCGGCCAAGGACCTGTCGGTCAAGCCGCCGGACCTCACGCGCCGGCCGCTCAAGAGCGGCGCGACCGCGCGCGACATCGTTCGCACGCTCCTGACCGGGCTCGACGGCACGCCGATGCCGTCTTACTACCAGGTGCTCGAAGACGACGAGATCTGGGACCTCGCCTACTGGCTCGCCGCGCGCGGCGGCGCGCCGGAGACGACCGACGACGAGCGCGCCGGGTGGCACGTAGTCCAAATGCATCAACGCCGCCCCCCAGGAGGCCGATAAGGGCCCATCTACTTCGTTGGCGCGCCTCGGCGGCGCCTCGTAGCTGGGCCCTTCTCGCCCGCCTGGCTCTCTCTGCGCTCTTCGACTGCCGACTAGGTTTGCGGTCGTTCGCCGGGTGAGCGAGCGTAGGTTAGCGTGTGGTGGGTTAGGAGGCGGCCGTCGGTGGTGATGCTTTCGGCTAAGCCGTAGACGAGGCGGCCGCCGAGCTTGACGATGCGGGCGGTGCAGCGAAATGACTCGCGGCGCGCGGCGTCAAGGAACGCAGTCGTCATGCCTGACGTCACCGAGCCGTCCCGCGGGCCGAGGCGGGTCATGATCGCGAGCCACATCGCGACGTCCGCCGCCGCCATGAAGACCTGACCGCTGACGATCCCACCGGGGCGCTCGAAGGCGGTCTGGAACGGGACGTCCAAGGTGCACTGCCCCTCGCCGATCGCGTGCAGCCGAAAGCCGTACGAGCGCGTGAACGCGACGTCTTCGAGGATGCTCCGCAGCTCGGTCTCGGTCGCCGCGAGCGCCATCGTTCAGCCCCCGATGCCGGCGAGGACCTTCCTGGCCTGCTTCAGGTGATCGATCACGTGCAGGCGCCAGACGATCGCGTACGCCTTCCAATCGAGATCCTCGACCCAGTGCAGCGGCACGACCCGGCCGTGCTCGTCCGGCGCGTTGACGACCATGACGATCGGCGCGCGCGCCTCGGTCGCGAAGCTCGCCGGCACCGCGGCGATCGTTCGGAGGATTTCCCCGTGGATCCGGTCGAGCTCCGCGCGAAGCCAGGTCCACGGCCGGTCGAGCGGCGACTTCGACTGAAGGCCCGCGGGAATCGCCTCGCCGGGCGGCCGGCGCCCGGCCAGCAAGCACCACAGCTCGTCGAGCCCCGGGCGATGCGTCTCGACCAGATGGTCGACGATCTCCTGGATCGTCCACTCGCCCGGCGCCGCGGCCCGCGCCGCGGTCGCGGCCGAGATCGGCGCGAGAAACGCGTCGAGCGCGCCGAAGGCGTCGGCGATTCGCTCGTGAATCACACTCGGGGCCACGAGCGTCCCCTTCGTCTTGAAGTACTCGCGCGCCTTCGCTTTCGTCTCCGCCACGACGTCGGGGTTCATGAGGCCTCCTTCGCGAGGTAGCGCAGCACCGCGTCGCCGCAGAAGCGCGTCGCGTCGCCGACGCGGAACGCCGCGGGGTCGAACGTGAGCTGGAGCGAAACGCCGTCGACGACCGCGAGGATCACCGCCGCGGCGCGCAGGACGTCCACACGCCGAAAGATGCCCGCGCGGATGCCGTGCGCCACCACGGCGCCGATCTGGCGCCGCATCCGCGTGTAGAGCGCGGCGTTGACCTCGCGCAATCGCCGGTCGTGCATCATCTCGCCCCAGAACTCGACGAACACGATCCAGAACGCGCGCTCCTCGGCCGCCAGCCGCATGCACGCGCCGACGAGCGCCAGGAGCCGCGCCCGCGCGCCGCGCCCGCCGCGCGCCTGGGCGAGGGCGACGCGCCGGTCGAGGTCAGCGGTGACGGTCTCGAGCGCGGCGACCAGGATCGCCCGCTTGTCGGCGAAGTAGTAGTGCAGGATTCCCTGACTCACCCGCGCCTCGCGCGCGACCTTCTTCATCGTGAGCCCAGAGTATCCGTCGCGCGCCAGGCACCGGATGGTGGCGCGCACGATCTCGGCGCGACGGAGCGGCGCCACACCGCGCTTGGGGCTCATGGCTCCCTCATTTTATTTGATTGGGCGACCAATTATCTTTGTGCAGGCGCGCGGCGTCAAGCGGCGCTCGTGCGGCCATCGTGAAACCGTGACCGTGGGGGGAATGCGTGAAGCGCGCGGTGCGGCGCGGAGGCGGCGCTACGCGGAGCCGGCCCGCCGGCGCTCGGCGGCGCGCTCGGCCTCGAGCCGCTCGAGCTCGACCGCCGAGTGATCGGCGAACGTCATCGCCGCGGCGATGGCCGGGTGGCGCTCGCCGATGAGCCGATGCATCGCCTGGCAGATCCGCCGGTACGCCGGATGACCCTGCGGCGCCGTCCTGAGCTCGATCACGTGCATCGCTTCGCGGGCGTTCATCTCCATGTAGAAGCGCACGCGATAGGCCATCGACACCGCGTACGCCGCGGCGTCGGCCGCGCCGGCCGCCTCGATCGCGTCGTGCAGCTCGGCCGACTGGGCCAGCACGCTCCGCCAGTCATCGGCCGCCCCCGCGTCGGCGACCGCCTCGGGCAGGGCGTAGCCGTGTCGTGGCGTGAGCCGCTGCCATTCGAGCGTGAGCAGCCGGTGCCGCTGCAGGTCGCGGAAGGCGCCGTAGTCGCCGAGCACGTCGAACCGGTACGCGGTGCGCTCGAACGCGCGCCCGGGCCGATGGCGGCGATTGAGCCGCTTGCCGACGTACGCGGCGAGCACCGCGCTGCGCTCGTCCGCGGTCATGCGCCGCGCGATCGCGTTGAGCTCGGCGTCCGAACGATTCGACACGGCGTAGAGCGCCGCCGCGACCACTTTCGCTTCGCCGTCGGGGTCGTAGTCGGTCAACGTGACCTCGTCCGCGGCAGAAAGCTCGGCGCGGCCTGCCGACACAGACTCCGATCCGAGCAGTCGGCGCGCGACGTCGCGCGTTTCCCGACGCGTGTCCTCGAGGTACGTCGACCACGCGCCGCCGCGCTCGGGCACGTCGACGCGCTTGAGGAACGCCGGGATCACCTTCCGCAGCTCGACCAGCATCAGGTCCGCGTAGTCGCGCACCTCGCGCAGCGGATGCGCCCGCATCCGGAGCAGGAGCTGCTCGTAGGCCTGGCCGGTGCCGTAGATACCCACGTTCGACGTCGTCGCCGCCGGCAGCATCCCGCGCAGGGTGTCGAGCGCTTTGGCGCGAATGGTCAGCCGATAGACGCTCTCGGACTCGGCCGGATCACGCGGGAACTTCGCCTCGTAAAACGCGCGCATCTTGGGCAGCCACGCGCGGTAGGCGTCGAACCATCGGTCGAGCGTGGCGACGTAGCGCTCGCGAAGCCCGCCGCGAAGCTCCGCGGGGACGTGGTAGCGATAGCGACCGCCGGGCCGGTCGTCGTAGGGCACGTAGCGGGTCGATTGCTCGAGGTAGGCCATCAGGCGGCCCCACTCGAGCACCTTGGTCAGGATGTTCGACGCGCCCTCGCACGCCAGGTGCACGCCGCCGAGCTGGGCGACCGAATCGTCGCCGTACTCCACGAAAACGCGCTCGAAGAGCTGCTCGGCGCGCCCGGCGCCGGCGCCCGCGTGTGCGGGGTCGCGCGCCGCGGCCTCGAGGCCGCCGGGGCCCAGGAACTCGTCGAGGAAGAGCCGGCGCAGCGACTTGGGCGACCGGGAGTAGCGCGCGAACAGCGCGCCCTTCACGACCTCGGGGAGGTTGACCAGCGCGAACACGGGGCCGTCGAGGTTCGTGAAGTACGGAGCGAGGGCGGCCCGCTCCTCACGGCTCCACTCGTCGGCCATCCAGCGCGATCTTAGCACCGGCCGGAGGACCGCGCCGCAAAGCGCTTGAACTGTTGCCGCCGTCGGTACTACCATCGCCGCGTTACGGCCCCGGATGTGCCGTGCCCTTCACCGTCGAAAGGAGTACGTCGCATGAGTCGCAAGTCCCTGTTCGTCATCGCCGTGGTGCTCGCCACCCTGATCGCGTCGGTACCGGCCGCGATGGCCCAGTCCGACTGCAAGACGATCGTGCCGGCCTCCCCGTGGGGCCCGAACGATCAGACCGGCGCGACCAATCGCGTGACCCCGGCCGTCACCAAGGCCGCTGCCGCCGAGATTCGGGACGGCAAGGTCGTCGTGATGTCGTACCCGCTGGCCGACGGCATCCCGCTCTTCGGCACGCGGTTCACGAAGACGATCCTCACCGCGACCACGCTCGCTCCGGGCGGGGCCCTCGGCGAGAACCAGCTGACTTACATG
Source organism: Candidatus Methylomirabilota bacterium (assembly GCA_035275385.1). Classification (GTDB taxonomy): domain Bacteria; phylum Methylomirabilota; class Methylomirabilia; order Rokubacteriales; family CSP1-6; genus AR31. Next base: position 11,394 of record DATEMW010000491.1, read on the forward strand.
GAGGACACCTGGCTCAGCCAGAGCCATGTGGGGACGCACCTCGACGGGATGGGGCACATCGGCCGGAAGGACTGCTACTACAACCAGACGCCGATGGGGAAGTTCATCACCCAGAACAACATGACCAAGCTCGGGCTCGAGCACCTGAAGTCCTTCGCGACCCGCGGTGTGCTCGTCGACATGGTCAAGGTCTACCAGGCGGCCAACAAGTTCAAGGGCAACTCGGCGTGCAAGAAGCCGTGCCTCGAGAAGGGCACCGTGATCACGAAGGCCGACATCGAGGCCGGCCTCAAGATGTACAACGTGACCTTGCGCGAGGGCGACATCCTCGTCATCCACACCGGCTGGGGCAACCTGTTCGAGCAGTACCCGGCGCAGAACGCGGTCTTCAACTCGGGTGAGCCGGGCATCGGCAAGGAAGCCGCCAACTGGC
>DATEMW010000492.1:0-8973 GCA_035275385.1 Candidatus Methylomirabilota bacterium
CTCGCGCCGGCGCTCGGTTTCCTGGATCGTCACCGCCATCGACTCGGTCACGTGGTCGGCGTACATGATGACCTCGCCGTTGACGTTGCGCGCGGCGCGCCCGGACGTCTGGATCAGCGAGGTCCCCGAGCGCAGATAGCCCTCTTTGTCCGCGTCGAGGATCGCCACCAGCGACACCTCCGGGATATCGAGCCCCTCGCGCAGCAGGTTGATCCCGATCAGGCCGTCGAACTTGCCCAGACGCAGATCGCGAATGACCGCGACCCGGTCGAGCGTGTCGATGTCGGAGTGCAGGTAGCGCACCCGGAGCCCGAGCTGCTGGTAGTACTCGGTGAGATCCTCGGCCATCCGCTTGGTCAGGGTCGTCACCAGGACGCGCTCGTCGCGCTCCGCGCGCGCCCGCAGCTCGGCCAGCAAGTCGTCGACCTGGTCCTTGGCCGGCCGCACGGTGATCCGCGGGTCGGTCAGGCCGGTCGGCCGGATCACCTGCTCGGCCAGCGTGTCGCCCGCGAGATTCAGCTCGTACGCGCCCGGCGTCGCCGACACGTAGATGGTCTGGCCCGTGCGCCGTGTGAACTCGTCGAAGGTGAGCGGGCGGTTGTCGAACGCCGAGGGCAGCCGGAAGCCGTACTCGACCAGCGCCTCCTTGCGCGAGCGGTCGCCGTAGTACATGCCGCGGATTTGCGGGACCGCGACGTGGCTCTCGTCGATGATGATCAGCGCGTCCTTCGGCAGATAGTCGATCAGCGTCGGCGGCGCCTCGCCGGGCTTGTGCCCGGTCAGGTGGCGCGAGTAGTTCTCGATCCCGTGGCAGAAGCCGAGCTCGCGGAGCATCTCGATGTCGAAGAGCGTCCGCTGCTCGAGCCGCTGCGCCTCGAGCAGCCGGTTCTTCTGGCGCAGGAAGGCCAGCCGCTCGCCGAGCTCCTCCTGGATGGTCTCGAACGCGCGCGCGAGCTGCGAGGCCTCGGTGACGTAGTGGCTGGCCGGATAGATGTGGACCCGATCGATGCGCTCGAGCACGGCGCCGCGCAGCGGGTCGATCCGCGAGATCGCGTCGACGACGTCGCCGAAGAGCTCGATCCGGAGCCCGATCGATTCCTCGTTGGCCGGGAAGACCTCGACCACGTCGCCGCGCACCCGGAAGGTCCCGCGGTGGAAGTCGTAGTCGTTGCGCTCGTACTGGACGGCGATCAGGCGCCGGATGATCTCGTCGCGATCGATCCGCTCGCCCTCGCCCAGCTCGAGGTGGAGCCCCTGGTACGTGTCGGGCTTACCGATGCCGTAGATGCACGAGACCGAGGCGACCACCAGGACGTCGCGGCGCTCCAGGAGCGACTTGGTCGCCGAGTGCCGCATGCGGTCGATCTCGTCGTTGATGAGCGCGTCCTTCTCGATGTAGGTGTCGGACTGCGGGATGTAGGCCTCGGGCTGGTAGTAGTCGTAGTACGACACGAAGTACTCGACCGCGTTCGTCGGGAAGAAGGCCCGGAACTCGCTGAAGAGCTGCGCGGCCAGGGTCTTGTTCGGCGAGATCACGAGGGTCGGCCGGTCGACGGCCGCCACGACGTTGGCGATCGAGTAAGTCTTACCCGAGCCGGTCACGCCGCGCAGGACCATGTGGCGCTGATCGTCGCGCACGAATCCCGTGAGGGCCGCGATGGCCTGCGGCTGGTCGCCGCGCGGCGAATACTCTGAGGACAACCGGAACACGGCGTCGAGCTACTTCAGGACGGCGTCGGAACCGCGAGAAGGTATTTTCGCCAGGAATCCAGCAGCGAGTGCGCGTGCGGATGCCGGAGCATGTGCGTCGAGAACACGAACTTGGGATGCACCGGCTCGCGGATCAGTCGCATGCCGACCTCGTCGGCGAGGCGGTTGCCCTTCCTCAGATTGCAGCGCAGACAGGCCGCGACCACGTTGACCCAGCTGGTCTCGCCCCCGCGGGAGCGCGGCACCACGTGGTCGACGGTGAGCCGCTCGCCGCGGCGATTGCAGTACTGGCAGGTGTAGCCGTCGCGCCGCAGGATGTTCTTCTTGTTGAACGCCACCCGGTCGAGAAACGGCTTGCGGATGTACATCGCCAGCCGAATGACCGCCGGGAGCGCGAACGTGACCGAGGGCGAGCGCACGACGCGGGGCGAGGCTTCGACGGCTTCCGCCTTGCCGGCCAGGAGCAAGGTGATCGCGCGGCGGGCGTTGGTGAAATGCAGCGGCTCAAAGGTGTAGTTGAGCACTAATACCGCAATTTCATCCATACTTACCGAGTTAGTCTAGTCGGCGCGTCCCGGGGTGTCAAATCTCGACCTCACGCCCGGAAGAGCTGCCGGAGGAAGAAGCCCACGTTGGCCGGCCGTTCGGCCAGCCGCCGCATGAAGTAGCCGTACCAGTCCTCCCCATAGGGCACGAGCACCCGGAGCGTGAGTCCCGCGGCCCTGAGCGGGGCGTGCAGGTCGTGGCGGATCCCGTACAGCATCTGGAGCTCGAACCGGTCGGCGCCGATTCCGGCCTTCGCGGCCGTCTGCCGCGCCAGGGCGATCAGCTGCTCGTCGTGGGTGGCAAAGCCCGGGTAGGCGCCGCGGGCCATTGCGTCGGCAGACAAGAGCCGCTCGATTCCCCGAGCGTAGCTCGCGTCCACGTCGCGCTTGTCGGGGTACGCGATGTCCGGCGGCTCGCGGTAGGCCCCCTTGCACAGGCGCACGGTGGCGCCGTGCTCGATCAGGCGCTCGATGTCCCGCCCGGTGCGGCGCAGGTACGACTGAACCACGCACGCCAGGTTCGTGTAGCTCGCGTGCAGGCGGTGGTACAGCTCCAGGGTGCGGTCTGTGTAGGCCGACGACTCCATGTCGACCCAGACGAGCGTCCGTGTCGCGAGGCCCTTGGCCGCCACCCGCTCGAGGTTCGCGTGGCAGACCGCGTCGCCGAGGTCGAGCCCGAGGTGGGTCAGCTTCAGCGACGGCACCGCGCGCAGATGCCTTCGCGCGATCTCGTCGAGCACTTCGAGGTACGCGCCGGCGGCCCGCTCGGCGTCCGCCGTCGTGGCGACGTTCTCGCCCAGGTGGGTGATCGCGGCGTCGATGCCCGCGGCGTTCAGGCGCTCGGCGACCGCCAGCGCGTCCTCGAGCGCCGGGCCCGCGACGAAGCGGCGCACGAACCGGCGGGCCGTCGGCAGGCGGTCCATCGCATCGCCGATCCGCCGACGCGTGGAGAGCTTAAGGAGCAGTGCCCGGCCGAGATCCGTGGTAGGCCTCGAGCGCGTCCACCAGGACGCCTTCACGCAACCCGTATTCGCTGACTCGCAGCTGGTCGACGCCGATCTGATCGAAGGTCGCCATCACGATCGCCGTGCCCGGAATGATCAGGTCGGCCCGTCCTCGCTCGAGACACGGCAGCACCGCACGCTCCTCGACCGTGAGCGCACACAGGCGGGCGAGAAGGCGCTCGACGGCGCCGCGGCGTAGAACGTAGCCGTTCACGCGTTCTGGATCGTACTGGACGAGTCCGAGATCGAGCGCGGCCAGCGCCGTCACGGTGCCGGCCGTCCCGACCAGGTGCGCCACGGAAGCTCCGCGGATCGCGCCGGGTAGCTCGGCGGCCAGGCGGGCACGCACCTCGGCTAGAAGCTCGGCGTAGCCGGCATCGTCGACGACGCCGGGAAACGGAAACTTCTCGGCGAGCGGCACGACGCCCAGGCGCAGGCTCACCATCGAGCGGATCGTGTCGCCCTCGGACAGCACGTATTCGGTGCTGCCGCCGCCGATGTCGAAGGTGAGCACGAGCCCCGGCAGCGGACCGAGCCCGTACCGCACACCGCGGACCGTGAGGCGGGCCTCATCCTCGCCGCTGACGATATCGACGGGCCGGCCCGTGGCGCGCTCGACGGCGTCCGCGAAGACTCGGCCGTTCTCCGCTTCTCGAACGGCGCTGGTCGCCACGATCCGGATGTCGCCGGCGCCGAGACGAGTCGCTCGCTCGACGTAGTCGCTCACGGCCACGAGGGTTCGCGCCATCGGCGCCTCACCGAGCCTCCGCGTGCGGGCGAGGCCCTCGCCGAGCCGCGTGATCGTCTGATCCTGGTCGGCGATGCGCCATGTCGCGCGGTCGATCGCGTCCGCGACGAGCAGCCGCACCGTGTTGCTGCCGACGTCGATCGCGCCGAGCCTCATGGCCGAAAGCAAAGACGCCCCGCCGGGGCCGCCGGCGGGGCGTCGCGACATTCGAGCGGGGTCGGTTACTTCCCCTTCAAGGTGCGAATGTAGTTCACGATCTCCCAGCGCTCTTTCTCCGGGAGGTGCTTCCACGGCGGCATGGCGCCGCGGCCGTTCGACATCTTCCAGAAGATCTCACCGTCGCTCTGCTTCTGGACGGCGTCGGAGGTCCAGTTCGCGGGCTTCGGCGGCGGCAGCGCCGCTGCGGCCGGACCGTCGCCCTTACCCGAGGGCCCGTGGCACGAGACGCAGTTGGTCTCGACGGCCTTTTTCGCGTCGCCCACGCCCTTGATCGGGTTTTTCGTCGCCTTCGCGTCTGCCGGCGCTACCCAGGGCCCCTGCGCCGACACCACCGCCGCGCCGGCCGAGGCGACGAGCGTGATTGCGGCGACGGCGATGCCCAGAGACTTCTCCAACGCCCTCATGAAGCCTCCTCTCGTACGATCGTGACGATGTTCACAAAAACGCGAACTCATTTAACACTCGTGGGACGAAAGAGGTCAAGCGGTTATTCGCCTGTTTCGTGTCGCCGCGAGCCAGCAGATCGCGGCCAGGACGCCGTACGCGCCGGCGAGCTGGCCCGGCATCGCCGACGGCGGCGCCCACGGCCAGAAGAGCGCGCCGGTCGCGAGGGGCGAATGGATGACCCCGAACAGTGACGCGACGCTCGCGACCGCGAAGAGGAAGCCGGCGACCACCAATCGGTGATCCACGATCGCGGCCAGCGCCCAGCCCCAGAGGACCGCGGTCAGGATGAACCCATTGCCGAGGACGACGAGGGCCTGATAGCCGAGCGCGGCGTCCCCGGAGAGCGCCGCGGGGGTCGTGCCAAGGGCCGCGAGCAGGCTGCCCGCCTCGATCAGCACCAGCGCGGCGGCGACCGGGACGAACGTCAGCGCGACCGCCGCCCCGTAGCGCGGGGGCGTGGCCAGGAAGCCCTGCGCCGTGATCTCGAGCCCGATGAAGACGAGGATCGGCGCGATGGCGGCCTCGGGCAGCACCGCGACCAGGAGCGAGAGCGCGCCGGTCGCGGCGCCGGCGCCGATCACGACGCCGGTGGCGAGCGTGTAGCCTGCGCGCGCGCCCATCGCCTTGTAGGCCGGATGGCCGATGTAGGGCGTGTTCTGCACGACACCGCCGCAGCAGCCGGCGAGCACCGTCGCCGCGGCCTCGGTCAGCAAGATGTCGCGGGCGCGGTACTCGTCGCCCGCGGCGGCGGCGCTCTCGGTGTTGTCGATGCCGCCGACGATCGTCAGGAGCGCGAACGGGAGCGCGATCGAAAGATACGGCAAGGTCGCCGGCAGCGCCTCGAGCCAGCCGAGCGTTGGCCACGGCAGCGACAAGCCGAGCGGGCTCAGCGCGATCGTGCCGTGCGGCCCCAGGCCGAGCCACGCCCGGCCCCAGAAGATCGCGGTACCCACGAGCACGGCGACGAACGCGCCGGGGAGCCCGAGGGGCATCCGCACGCGGCCCACCAGGGCCAGCAGCAACAGGATCAGCGCGACCAGGCCGATCAGCGGGTCGCGGAGGATCTTGAGCATCGGGAGAAACGCGATCAGGAGGATCGAGACGCCCGCGATCGATCCGAGCAGCGCCGCGCGCGGCACCACGCGCCGCGCCCAGTCGCCCGCGAAGGCCAGCGCGAGCTTCGCGAGCCCGATCGCGATCGTCGCCGCCATCCCCACGTGCCACGCCAGCACCGGGTCGCCGGTCGCCAGCATCACCGGGCCGAGCACGCCGAACACCATCGCGAACAACGTCGGCGTGTCGATCCCGAACGGCATGGCGGTGACGTCGGCTCGGCCGGTCTTTCGCATGAGCCGCACCGCGAGCCACGTGTAGGCGAGATCGCCGACGAGCACGCCCAGCGCCGTCCCGGGCACCATGCGACCGAGCACGAGGTCCGCCGGGAACTTGAAGACGCCGATCAAGAGCGAGGAGAGGATGACCAGCTGCGTGACGTTGTCGAGGGCGAGGCCGAGGAACCCGTTGAGGTCCCCCGCCCGGATCCAGCGCGGGAAGCTAGGGCGTCCGGACGTCGGCGACGCCTTACGCCGCGACGAGCTCGCGGGCGAGGCCCTTGACGCGCTCCGCGAGGGCCGCGCACCACGCGAGGCTGCCCCGGTTGTCGGCGACGTCGCGGAACTGGAATTCGATCAGCGGGCCGAGCTGGCGGCTGAACCGGAGCCGCGCGGCGTACGACTGCCCCTCACGCTCGCCTTCGGTGTCGACCTCGGCCTCGACGCGCGGATCGACGCGCTTGGCGTGCGCGGTCAGAAAGTTCCACAGCCAGCGCCCGACTTCCTCGTAGGTCCCGCCGGAGAACACGGCGGCAGTCTAGCACCGGGAGATCGGAGTGATCATCTCCCGGTGCGTTCGGCGGGCAACGGCCGATGGAGGGGCCGGTGAACGGCCCCTCCGTCGTGACGGAAGCTCAGCACTCGTTGAAGCCGCACGAAAGGCACTTCTTGCAGCCTTCCTCGTAGACGAACGTCGCCTGGCCGCACTCCTTGCAGAGGTCGCCGATCTGCTTGCGCGCCACCCCCGCCGGCAGCGGCGCGTCGGCCGACGGTTTCACCTCGCCGATGTGCTCGGCCAGGGTGCGCGAGAGCGCGTCCGGCAGCGAGAGGATCTTGTCGGGGCCGAAGCCGGTGGGCTGGCCGCCGCCGATGTGCTTGAGCTGGCTGATGACCTCCTCGAGCCGGCGCTGAGCCGACAGCGGCGAAGGCAGCCTGAGGATGAGCGAAATCAGCCGTCCCAGGGACTCGGCCACGGCCATCGTGTCCGAGCCCCCCTTGCCGACCTGCACGAAGACCTCGAAGGGCTCGTGCTCGTCGTTCTCGGTGATCGTGATCCACGCGGTCCCGATCGGTGTCTGGGTCCGATAGGTCGAGCCCTTCAGGCTCCGCGGCCGCGGCTTGATGATGGCCTGACCGGTCGGCGCGACAGCCGGGCTCTTGTCTTTCTTGGCCCCGACGCCGATGTTCAGCACCTGCTCACCCTTGCACCCGTCGCGGAACACCGTGATGCCCAGGCACCCGAGCTCCCACGCCAGCCGGTACGCCCGCGCGACGTCTTCTTCGGTGGCGCTGTTCGGCAAGTTGATCGTCTTCGACACGCCGTTGTCGGTGGAGCGCTGGAACGCGGCCTGATGGCGCACGTGCCACTCGAAGCCGATGTCATGCGAGGTCTTGAAGACCTTCTCGGCGCGCTCGGGGACACCGGGGATGCCGTGCAGCGAGCCGCGCTTGGCGATCTCCTGCATGAGCGCGTCCGAGAAGAACCCCTGCTCCTTCGCGATGCGCTCGAACGTCTCGTTCACGAACGTCAGCACGCGCTCGCCGTCCGGCTGCTTCACGCGATGCTCGAACGCCAGCGCGAAGATCGGCTCCACGCCCGACGAGCAGCCGGCGATCATCGAGATCGTTCCGGTCGGCGCGATCGTCGTGACCGTCGAGTTGCGCATCGGGCGCTCGCTCCGGTAGATCGACCGGTCCCAGTTCGTGAACGTGCCGCGCTCGTCGGCCAGCTTCCCCGACTGATCGTGGGACTTGTCCTTCACGAACGCCATCAGCCGATCGGCGAGCTTGATCGCGTCCTGCGAGTCGTACGGAATGCCCATCGTGAACAGGAGGTCGGCCCAACCCATGATCCCGAGACCGATGCGCCGGTTGGCCTTGACGGTCTCGTCGATCACCGGCAGCGGATAGGGGTTCATCTCGATGACGTCGTCGAGGAACCGCACCGCCAGGCGCACCACGCGCTCCATCTCGTCCCAGTCGACCGACCACTCGCCGACGTCGTTCTTGCGGGCGAACTTCGAGACGTTGAGCGAGCCCAGGTTGCACGCCTCGTTGGGCAGGAGCGGCTGCTCACCGCACGGATTCGTCGCCTCGACCGTGCCGATCGCCGGCGTCGGGTTGGCCGGGCTCGCGTTGATCCGGTCGATGAAGACCATGCCGGGATCGCCCGTCCGCCACGCGGCGCGGACCATCCGGTCGAAGACCTCCTTCGCGAGAAGCCGGCCCGTCACGGCGCCGGTGTGCGGATTGATCAGGTCGTACTCGCCGCCCGCAGCCAGCGCGTCCATGAAGCGGTCGGTCACCGCGACGGAGATGTTGAAGTTGGTAATGCCGCCGTCGAGCTTGCAGTCGATGAACTCGAGGACGTCCGGGTGATCGACCCGCAAGATGCCCATGTTCGCGCCGCGCCGCGTACCGCCCTGCTTGACGGCCTCGGTGGCGCTGTTGAAGACCTTCAGGAACGACACGGGCCCCGAGGCGCGGCCGCCCGTCGACGCGACGATGTCGTCCTTGGGACGCAGCCGCGAGAACGCGAACCCGGTGCCGCCGCCCGACTTGTGGATGATGGCCGCGGCCTTGACCGAGTCGAAGATCTCTTCCATCGAGTCGCCGACCGGCAGGACGTAGCACGCCGAGTACTGAAGGCCGTTGCCCTTGCCGGCGTTCATGAGCGTCGGCGAGTTCGGCAGGAAGCTGCCCTCGATCATCATGTCGTAGAACGCCTCGGCGATCTCCCGCACCGCGGCGTCGCTGCGCCCGTAGCGCGCCTCACCGCGCGCGATCGTGAGCGCCACCCGCCAGCACATCTCTTCGGGGGTTTCGACGACCTCGCCCCCCTGCCTCGTGAGATAGCGCTCCCGCAGAACACGCAAGGCAGGCTCGGTCCACGTCCCGACTTTGGCTGGGCGAGTCTCAGACAGCATGGTCAGCGCCTCCTCCTCAAATTGGTCAATCGAGCCGCGCTA
>DATEMW010000493.1:0-3109 GCA_035275385.1 Candidatus Methylomirabilota bacterium
CGTCCCCCTCAGTGCGAGCGAGCGCAGCACGTACTTGCCGATCACGTCCACCTCGATGTTCGACACGTGGCCCGGCTCGAGCCGGCCCAAGGTCGTCACCGCCAGCGTGTGCGGAATCAGCATGACCTCGAAGCTCCGATCGCCCAGCGCCGCCACCGTGAGGCTGACGCCGTCCAGGGCGACCGACCCCTGCGGAATCAAAAGGGGCTCCAGGTCGCGGCTCGGCAGCATGACCCGCACCCGCGCCGTTGATTCTACACGGGTTACGGCGTCCACGGTTCCCACACCGTCGACGTGTCCCAGGACCAGGTGGCCGCCGAGGGCGCCCCCGAACCGGAGGGGGCGTTCGAGATTGACGGGGGCGCCCTTCTTGAGATTGCGCAGCGCCGTGCGCGTGAGCGTTTCGGGGCCGATCTCGAAGAGGAACCCGTTGGGCCGGCGCTCGACCACGGTCAGGCAAACGCCGTTCACCGCGATGCTGCCGCCGAGCTCGACGCCCTCGAGCGTGACACGCGCTTCGACGTCGAGCCTGGCGACACGCTCGCCCGCCTCGATGGCGCGAACCGAGCCGACCTCTTCGACGATCCCGGTGAACATCAGGCGCCTCGCGGCTCGCGGATGACGTCGGCCTCGATCAGCAGGTCGTCGCCGGCGGGGGTGACCTCGAGGCCGCCGAGCCGAACGGCGCTCTTGAGCTCGCGTCCGGCGCCGCCCACCACGGGCGTCGCGCCGCGCCCGCCGATCAGCAGCGGCGCGGTGAACATCGCGACCCGATCGACCAGCCCCGCATCGAGAAATGCCCCGTGTACCTCACCGCCGCCCTCGACGAGCACGGCGCGCGTCTCGCGGGCGAAGAGCTCGGCCAGCAGCGCGCCCAGGTCCACGCGCCCGTCACGCGTGCGGACCACCACGGCCGTGGCGCCCGCGGCGGCGAGCGACCGCACGCGGCTCTCGGGCGCGTCGGCGCCGACAGCAATGAGCGCGTGGCTCGGCTGGCCGGCGCGGATCAGCCGCGCGCTGACCGGCGTCCGGGCGTTCGTGTCGAGCACGACGCGCAGGGGTTCTCGCGGCCATGGCTCGCCCAGGCGCACGGTGAGCTCGGGATCGTCGCGCAGCACCGTTCCGATCCCGACCACGATCGCGTCCGACTCGCTGCGCAGCCGGTGGGCCTCTCGACGGGCGCGCTCGCCGGTGATCCAGCGTGAGGTGCCGTGAAGATCGGCGATCTTGCCGTCGAGCGTCATGCCGGCCTTGAGCGTGACGTGCGGCCGATGCTCGCGCATCGCCGTGAGGAACGCGCGATTCTGCCGCTCGGCGTCCAGGGCGCCGACGCCGGTGATCACCTCGATGCCCGCGGCGCGAAGCTCCGCGAAGCCGCGGCCGGCGACGAGTGGATTGGGATCGCCGACCGCGGCGACCACGCGCGCCACGCCGGCATCGACGATGGCCCGCGAGCAGGGCCCCGTCCGGCCGTGATGTGAGCACGGCTCGAGCGTCACGTAGAGGGTGGCGCCGCGCGACCGGGGACCGGCCGCGTGCAGCGCCTCGACTTCGGCATGAGGCTTACCGGCCCTGGCGTGATAGCCCTCGCCGACGACCTCGCCGCTCGGCGCGACGAGCACGGCGCCGACCATCGGATTCGGCGAGGTGAGCCCGCGTCCGCGCTCGGCGAGCTCGAGCGCGCGCCGCATGAAGCGCTCGGCTGGGTCCCCTTCCGTCATTTTTCGGCGACCAGCGCGTCCACGAAGGCCTGTGGGTCGAACGGCTGGAGATCCTCGATTTTCTCGCCGAGACCGATCAGCTTCACCGGCACCTTCAGCTCGCGAACGATGCGCACGACGATTCCGCCCTTGGCGGTGCCGTCGAGCTTGGTCAGGCAGACGCCGGTGAGACCGATCGCCTCGTGAAACATCCGGGCCTGGGCGAAGCCGTTCTGCCCGGTCGGCGCGTCGAGGACCATGAGTGTCTCGTGCGGAGCGCCGGGAAGCTGGCGTTCGATGATGCGCCGGACCTTGGAGAGCTCGTCCATCAAGTTCGTCTTCGTGTGCAGCCGGCCCGCCGTGTCGATGATCAGGACGTCGAGGTTGCGGGCGGTCGCCGCCTTCACCGCGTCGAACACGACGGCGCCGGGATCGGAGCCCGGAGCCTGGCGGATGACCTCGACGTCGATGCGCTCGCCCCAGCGCTCCAGCTGCTCGATCGCGGCGGCGCGGAACGTGTCGGCCGCCGCGAGGATCACGTGCTTGCCGGAGCCCTTGAGCGAGGACGCCAGCTTCGCGGCGGTCGTCGTCTTGCCCGAGCCGTTGACGCCGAGCAACAGCACGACGGCCGGGTGATGATCGAGGCTCAAGGGCTGCGCCGACGGGGTGAGCGTGTCGAGCAGGAACCGGCGGAAGAGCGGACGCAGCTGGCTCGCGCGGGTCACCGTGCCGAACATCAGCTCTTCACGCGCGCGATTGGTGAAGTCGGCGGCGAGCGCGGCGCCGAGGTCTGCCGCGATCAAGAGCTCCTCGAGCTCTTCGAGCAGCGCGTCGTCGATCGGGCGATCGGTATCGAGGACGGTGCCGAGGCTACCGCTCAGGTACTCCTGCGACCGCTTGAGCCCGTCGCGGAGACGTTCACCCAGACCCGAGAAGAACTTCACTGGTTGTCCGAGGGCAGGACCAATCGGGTGATGACGGAGCCACTGGCGCCCAGACGCGGAACGGGCCGGCCGTTGAGCTCGAGGCTCACGCCGCCGGCATTGCCGATCGTGATGACGAAGGGGCCGTTGGAGACCCACTCACGGATCTCGTTGGCCGGGATCGTCTCCTCGCTCGTCCGTCCGTCGTCGGTCCGCACACGCATCCACGTGGTCTCGGTGGTGCGTGCGATCAGCCGATACGGCCCCGAGGTCGAGGCCGTGCGAGCACCGGGTGCGACCACGGCCGCGCCGCCTTGTGTAGCGACGGCCGCGGGCCCTCCGGCCGACGGCGCGATACCGGCGCTCGGCGCTGGCTGGACACCGGACGACGGCGGGAGGCTGGGCGCCTGCTGGATGCTCGGCGCGGGCTGAGGCCTCGGTGCAACCGCGGCCGGCGCCGCCGGTGCTTGAGCGGACGGCGCGACG
>DATEMW010000494.1:0-5196 GCA_035275385.1 Candidatus Methylomirabilota bacterium
GGGCTTCGCGACCGGCTCGAAGCCGCCCATGAGCAGGCCGCCGACTTCCTCGCGCACGTAGATGTAGCCGTCGGTGTCGCGCAGCACCGGCAGGTCCGGCGTCACGCCGGCCATCGGCTCGGTCACGATGTAGAAGTGCTCGGAGGCGTGCAGCGGGACCGTCACTCCGGCCATCCGGCCCACGTCGCGCGCCCACATCCCAGCGCAGTTCACGACGGCCTCGCACGCGACCTCGCCATGGCTCGTCGTGACGCCGGCGACGCGTCCGTTGTGGACGCGGATGCCGGTGACGGCCACGTTCTCGAGCACGGTCGCGCCGCCCTGACGCGCGCCCTTCGCCAGCGCGAGCGTGGTGTCGATCGGGTTCGTGCGCCCGTCGCGCGGCAGCCACAAGGCGCCGACCAGGTCGTCGGTGCGCATGAGCGGCCAGCGGCGGCCGGCCTCGGCCGGCGTGATCACCTCCACGTCCACGTCGAAGCAGCGCGCCATCGAGGCCAAACGCTTGAGCTCGTGCATGCGCTCGGCGTTCCGCGCCAGGCTCAAGCTGCCCGGTCGCCGGAAGCCCGTGGCCTGGCCGGTCTCGGCCTCGAGCTTCTCGTAGAGGTCGCCGCCGTACTTGGCCAGCCGCGTGAGGTTCTGGGTCGCGCGCAGCTGGCCGACGAGGCCGGCAGCGTGCCACGTGGTCCCGCAGGAGATGTCGCGGCGCTCGAGCAGCAGCACGTCGCGCCAGCCGAGCTTCGTCAGATGATAGGCGACGCTGCAGCCGGCGATACCGCCGCCGATGACGACGACCCTTGCATGGGACGGAAGCGAGCCGGCCACGCCTTAGCCGAGCTCGCCCAGACGTGCCGCGCGCATGCCGGGGCTAGGGCCCCTCGTCGCCGGGTGTCGGGATGTTCCGCGGCGGGAATTCCCGGTAGGCATACCGCGCGAGCACGTCCTCGCGCAGCTCGATGCCGAGCCCCGGCGTGGTCGGGACCGTCAGATAGCCCTGCTCGACCTTGAACGGCGTGACGGCGACCTCGGCGGCGCGCGCGTCGAAGTTGACGAAGTACTCGGTGATCAGGAAGTTCGGAATCGCCGCGGATACTTGAAGCGTCGCGGCGAGCCCGACGGTGGTGCTGTTGTAGTTGTGGGGCGAGACGACCACGTGGTACGCCTCGGCCATCGCCGCGATCTCGCGAAGCTCCTCGATGCCGCCCACGTTGCACACGTCGGGGTTGATGATGTCGGCGGCGCGGCGCTCGAACACCTCGCGGAACTCGAACCGTGTGTAGAGCTCCTCACCGGTGACGATCGGCATCCGGATCTCGCGCCGGCACTCGGCCAGGGCGCCGAGATCCCGGGCGGACACCGGCTCCTCGTACCAGAACGGATCGAACGGCTCGAGCATCCGCGCCACCCGCACCGCGTGCATCGGCGCCAGCCGCCGGTGCACCTCGATCAGGAGATCGACCTTCGGGCCGACCGCGTCCCGCACGGCGCGAACGGTCTCGACCACCTGGCGCTCGGCGTCGCGCGTGATGTGGGTGCGCCACGGGCCGGGGAACGGATCGAACTTGAGCGCGGTGAAACCGCGCGCGATCGTCTCTCTGGCCTTCGCCGCGTACGCCTCGGGGGTCTTGGCGCCCGAGTACCAGCCGTTCGCGTAGACGCGGATCCGCTCGCGGCACGGGCCGCCGAGCAGGCTCACGACCGGCACGCCCAGCCGCTTGCCGGCCAGGTCCCAGAGCGCCTGCTCGAGCCCGCTGACGGCGCTCCAGAAGTCCATCGCGCCGCGCTTGCTGGCGAAGTCGTGGTAGGCCCAGTGGGTGAAGTGGCGGATCTGGCCGGCGTCGCGCCCGATCAGATAGCGCGCGAGCTGGCGCACATGGGCCACGATCGACTGGTCGCGATCGGCCTGCGTGTAGCATTCGCCCCAGCCGTGCAGGCCGTCGGACGTCTCGACCTTCACGAAGAGCCAGTTCTTGCCGTAGCCCGGATCGACGACGAACGGCGTGACGGCCGTCACCTTCATAGTGCCGATCTCCCTCGTCTTGTCGTAGCCTCTAGGGCGTGGACCCAAAGATACGAGTGTGGGTGGTGTTCGGCAAGGGGCCGAAGCTCGGCCGCGGCCGCGCGCAGCTGCTCCAGCTGATCGACGAGCGCGGGTCGCTCCGGCAGGCCGCCGCGGAGTTCGGTATCTCCTACCGCAACGCGTGGGGCTATCTGCAAGAGCTGGAGCGCGCGGCGGGCTTCAAGTTCGTGGAGCGAAAGCCCGGCGGCGGTCCACGCAGCGGTATGCGTCTGACCGTCGCCGGGCGAGACTTCCTCGCGCGCTATCAGAAATTCCGGCTGGGCCTCGAGGCGGCGAGCCTCCGCCAGTTCATGCGCGCGTTCCGGGGCCGAGACGGGAAGACCGGGACGCGATCGCCAGCGCGATCCGCTCGGGAGAGAGCGGCAAGTGGGTGAGCCGCACCCCGGTCGCGTCCTCGATCGCGTTGGCGATCGCGGCCGGCGCCGGCACGATCGGCGGCTCGCCCACGCCGCGCGCGCCGAACGGGCCGTGCGGGGCGGGCTTCTCGACGATGATCGTCTCGATGTTCGGCAGGTCGGCCGACGTGAGCTTCCTGTAGTCCAGTAGGCTCGGGTTCGTCAGCCGCGCCTTGTCGTCGTACATCAGCGCCTCGGTCAATGCCATGCCGAGGCTCTGGACGGCGCCGCCCTGCATCTGGCCCTCGATCTGGGCCGGGTTGATCGCCTTTCCGACGTCCTGGGCGACGACGAAGTTGTGCAAGGTGACCTCGCCGGTGTCGGGATCGACCTCGATCTGGGCGAGCTGGGCACAGAACGCCGGCGCTTGCACCGAGAAGGCCGGGTGGCTCGCGCCGATCACCGGCTCCACCTTCGACATGTAGAGGTTGCCCTTCTTGCCGATCGACGCGAGGGTGATGCCCTTGTCCGGCACGCCGCGCACGGTCACCCTGCCGTCCTCGATCTCCAGGTCGTGCACCGAGGCCTCGAGCTCCTTCGCGGCGATCTCGAGCGTCTGCTTGCGCGCGATCTCGGCGGCCTGGATGACGGCCACGCCGACCGTGTACGTGGTCTTGCTGCCAGCGCTGAGACCGGTCACTGGTGCCACGTCGGTGTCGCCGGTGGTGATCTTCACCTTGTCGATGTCGACGCCGTACGCCGTCGCGGCGATCTGCGCCAGCGCGATGTTGGTACCGGCGATGTCGACCTGGCCGGTCATCACCTGGAGCGTCCCGTCCGGATTGAGCCGCACGGTCGCGCCGGTCGGCTGAAGACCGCCGAGCCAGCCGCCGAGCGAGATGCCCGTCCCGCGGAGCTTGCCGTCCTTCGCGCTCGCCTTCCATTCCGCGCGCTTCTTCCAGATCGGGTGCTCGGCGAGCCGCGTCAGCACCTCGACGGCGCCGTTGCTGAGCCACGGCTGGTTGTTGGCCATCTTGTCGCCTTCACGCTGCATGTGGCGCAAGCGGAACTCGACCGGATCGACGCCGAGCTTCTTCGCGATCTGCTCCATCTGCGAGTCGATCGCGAAGATCGTCTGCGGCGCGACCGGCGCGCGATAGGCGGCGATGCTCGGCTTGTGCGTGAGGACCTCGAAGCCCTTCACGTCGAAGTTCGGGAACAGGTAAAGGCTCGCGAGGAACACACCCGCCACCGCGAGCACGGCGCCGGAGTACGCCCCGGATTCCAGGATCGCCTCGGCCTCGATCGCCATCAGGGTGCCGTCACGCTTCACACCGGTCTTCATCTTGATGATGACCTGCGGCGCCGGCATCCCGGCCTCGAGCTCTTCCTTCCGGGTCATGACATAGCGCACGGGGCGATTGGTGGCCTTGGCCAGCACGGCCGTGATCGGCTCGCAGAGCGCGCGGATCTTGCCGCCGAAACCGCCGCCGCACTCCATCGGGATCACCTTGATACGGTTCTCGGGCAGCTCGAGCACGTCGGCGACTTCCGACCGCGTGTTGAACGAGCCCTGCGTGCTCGCCCACAGGGTCAGGTTGCCGGAGCTATCCCACTGGGCCAGGACCGCGTGCGGCTCCATGTAGCCCTGATGGACCATCGGGACGCGATACGTGTTCTCGATCACCACGTCGGACTCGGCGAAGGCCTTCGCGACGTCGCCGCGCTGCAGGCGCGCCTGCTGCGAGATGTTGACGGCCTTCGACGGCTTGGCCTCGGTCGACACGCCTGCGACGCTGCCGTGGGCCTGCGCCTCGCTGGTGTCGGCCTCGGTGCCGAGCTCGGCGACGGGCGGCGCGCCGGGCTTCATCGACTCGAGCGGATCGGCGGCGACCGGCAGGACCTCGTACTGCACGTCGATCAGGTCGAGCGCTTCCTCGGCGATCGCGATCTCGTCGGCGGCCACGGCCGCGACCGGCTGCCCCGCGAATACGACGCGGTCGATCGCCAGCACGGCGTGCGCGCGCGTCGGCGCCTTCTTCTTGAGCTGCGGGATGTCGGCGGCGGTCACCACCGCGCGCACGCCCGGCAGCGCTTTCGCTTTGCTCACGTCGATGCGGACGATCTTGGCGTGGGCGTGCGGGGATCGTAGTAATTTGGCGTGCAAGAGCCCGTGCGGGCTCAGGTCGGCGACGTACTGCACCTGGCCGGTGACCTTGTCGGGCCCATCAGGACGCGGAATCGAGAGGCCGATGCCCTTGACGTCGCGGGTGGTCTTCATCACGGTGGACATGCGTCAGCTCCTCCGGCCGGCGCCGGCGCCGGCGGCCTCGGTGATCGCGGCCAGCATCTTCGTGTAGCCCGTGCAGCGGCAGAGGTTGCCGGCGATCCCGTAGCGAATCTCTTCTTCGGTCGGGCGCGGATTCTCCTCGAGGAGCGCCGCGGCGGCCATCACCACGCCGGGGATGCAGAAGCCGCACTGGGGCACGCCGTGCTTGACGAACGCCTCCTGCACCGGGTGCAAGGCGCCGGGCTTGCCGAGCCCTTCGATCGTGCGCACGTTGTGGCCGCGGGCCTGCATCGCCAGCAAGAGGCAGCTCGCGATCGGCTTACCGTCGAAGTGAACGGTGCACGCGCCGCAGTCGCCCGTGCCGCAGCCTTCCTTCGGCCCGGTCAGCCCCATCCGCTCCCGAAGCGCGTCAAGGAGAGTGTCCCAGGGTTGGACGAGCGCCTCGGTCGGCTCGTCGTTCACCGTGCAGCTCAGAACCTGCTTGGCCAAGTCTT
>DATEMW010000495.1:0-7896 GCA_035275385.1 Candidatus Methylomirabilota bacterium
CGTGCCTCAAGGTGAAGGACCTGCGCGTTTCGCGCTTCTTCTACTTGATCACGCACCGCGACCGCAGCCGCTCGCCGCTGGCCCAGGCCTTCGTCGACTACGTGGAATCTCAGCTTCCCGCACGCGCCTCTCAATAGCGCAATGGCCGAGCATCCTCACACGCACACTGAGGTCCGTCTCACCTCGTACGCCTCCTGCGCCGGCTGAGCGTCCAAAATGGCTCCTGGAGATCTCCAGGAGGTGTTGGCGGTCCTCAAGCCGAGCGGTGCGCCGCCGCCCGCGGATCTGCTCGTCGGGCTCGGCGCGGCGGACGACGCCGCGGTCTATCGACTCGCGCCGGACCTGGCGCTGGTCGAGACGGTCGACTTCTTTCCTCCGGTGGTCGACGACCCGTGGACGTGGGGCGCCGTCGCCGCCGTGAACGCGATGTCGGACGTGTACGCGATGGGCGGCGAGGTGATGTTCGCGCTCGCGGTCGCGGGATTTCCGCGCGAGATGTCGAAGACGATCATCGCGGACGTGTTTCGCGGCGGCCGCGACAAGGTCATGGAGGCCGGCGGCGTGATCGCCGGCGGGCACACGGTCGTCGACGCCGAGCCGAAGTACGGGCTTTGCGTGACGGGCCGCGTTCATCCCGATCGAATCTTGATCAAGGGCGGTCTGCGCGCGGGCGACCGCGTCTTCCTCTCCAAGCCGCTCGGCACCGGCGTCATCACGACCGCGGCCAAGAACAGCAAGGCCCCGGCCGAGGTGCTGGCGGGCGCGGTGAAGAGCATGCTGCGGCTCAACCGTGTGGGCGCCGCGGTGGCGCGTGAGAGCGGCGCGAAGGGCGCGACGGACATCACCGGGTTCGGCTTTCTCGGCCACGCCGGTGAGATGGTCAAGGCTTCCGGAGCGGGTCTCCAGATCGACACGCCGAGACTGCCCGTGCTCCCGGGCACGAAGGAGCTCGCCGACGCCAAACAGTTCAGCGGCGGGATGAAGCGCAACCGTCTGTACGTCGACTCAGCCTTCGGCGCGGCGCTGACGATCGAGCCGTCCGTGCCGGATTACCTCGTCTCACTGCTCACCGAGGCCGAAACCTCGGGCGGGCTGCTCTTCTCGGTCGCTCTCGACCGCGCCGACTCGGTCGTGCCCGCGTTTCGCGCGAAGGGTGAGGAGTGCTGGGAAATCGGCCGGGTGCTCCCCGATCCGGTGATGCGCATCAAGGCGTAACCGCCGCTCTGTAGCTTCCTCCCGTACAGTCCTCGCTATCGGCGTCGTCCATGAGCCGTCCGGCCGATATCGGTCATATCGATTTGTCTTCCCGGTGAATCCCTATATTGTCGGGGGCCATCGTACGACGACAAGGAGACTCCTATGGATCGACGGACCTTCCTGCGAGCCGCCGCTGCATTGCCCACGGTCGCCGCGCTCTCACGCGTGAGCAGCTTTGTGACGCCGGCACTGGCGCAGCAGAAAGACTTCGCGCCGCGGCCGGGTGCGTGGCGAACCTTCGAGATCACCACGCGGGTCGAGGTGCTGGAGCCCGCGGGTGTGAGCCGCGTCTGGCTGCCGATTCCGTCGGTCAAATCCGACTATCAGAAGCCGCTCGGCGATCAGTGGTCGGGCAACGCGAAGATCATGAGGACGGTCGACGATGGCGTCTACGGCGTCAACATGCTCTACGCGGAGTTCGCCGCCGGTGAATCCAAGCCGGCCGTCGAGCTGACGAGCCGCTTCCAGACTCAGGACCGCGCGCTCGACTGGTCGAAGAAAGTCGCGGCTCCAGAGGATGCGACGATTTACAAAACGTGGACCAAGGCTACCGAGCTCATGCCGACCGACGGCATCGTGCGCGAGACCGCGGTCGAGGTGACCCGCGGCAAGACCAGCGACGTCGAGAAGGTCAAGGCCGTATATGACTGGGTCCTCTCGAACACCTACCGTGAGCCGAAGGTGCGCGGCTGCGGCGTCGGCGACATCAAGACGATGCTCGAGACAAAGAGCTTCGGCGGGAAGTGCGGCGACATCAACGGGCTCTTCGTGGGCCTCCTGCGCTCGATCGGCGTGCCGGCGCGCGACATCTACGGGCTTCGCGTCGCGCCGTCGAGCTTCGGTTACAAATCGCTCGGCGCCGGAAGTGCGAACGTCAGCAAGGCCCAGCACTGCCGGGCCGAGGTGTTCTTGAAGGATTTCGGCTGGGTCGCGATGGATCCCGCCGACGTCACGAAGGTGGCGCGCGAGGAGACGAGCGAATGGCTGAAGATGGACCATCCGCTGGTCGAGGCCGTGCGGCCCAAGCTGTTCGGCGGCTGGGAAGGCAACTGGGTGGCCTTCAATACCGCGCACGACGTGGCGCTGCCGGGGGCGACCCAGGGCGGCAAGCTCGGCTTCTTCATGTACCCGCAGTCCGAGACCTCAGAGGGGCGGCGCGACAGCCTCGATCCCGACAACTTCAAGTACACGATCACCACACGCGAGATCAAAGCGTGACCTCCGGATCGCGGCGGGCGCCGTGACCACGATCACGGCGCTCGCCGAGTCCCGCCGCCCTCGTCGTTCGATGGCCGCCCCGTTCTGGATCCTCGTCGCCGCGATGATGCTCTGCGCGGCGATCGGGCCCGCGGCGCGGGCCGAGGCGGACCGGAGCCGATTCGTTCCTTCGCGCGAAACGGCGACACCGGCTCTCACTCTCAAGGACATCAGCGGGAAGACCTACACGCTGGCGGATTTTCGCGATCACGTCGTGCTCGTGAACTTCTGGGCGACGTGGTGCGAGCCGTGCCGGGCCGAGATGGCCTCGATGCAACAGTTGAAGGAGCGGCTGGCGGGTCGGCCATTCGTCGTGCTGCTCGTGAACTACGGCGAAGCGAGGGCGCGCGTGGCCGACTTCGTCAAGCGCGAGCCGGTCGAGGGGACGATCCTGCTCGATCCCAACCAGGACGTGCCGCGGGCGTGGCGAGTTCGCGTCTTACCGTCGAGCTTCCTGATCGGTCCGGACGGGCGCGTGCGCTACAGCGTGATCGGCGAGATCGACTGGGCGAGCCCGGACGCGATCGCGGTGGTGCAGGAGATGTTTCGCTGAGACGGCGACGGGAGTCTACGAGCTGGGAGGGCGAACCGCGGCGGGATTTCGAAGCACCTTGAGGAGACGTTGTTTCAGCTCGGAGGGGATGGCTACATCTCGGAGCTTGGTCGCCGCGTTAACGGTACCTCGGTACGTGTTGACGAACGCCACGCAGGGGCCGCAGCCTTCGATGTGCCACTCGAGCAGCTCGCGCGTCGCTTTCGGAAGGCTGCCGTCGAGGTAGTCACCGAGGAGGTCGGCTATCTGCCGGCACTCGATCGATGACGGGGTCTGGGATCCACAGTCTGACATCGCCGTACATTATAAGTAGATGCTCGGCCTCGTGCGAGGGATTCGCTCCGATTGGCCAGTAGTCTTTTACGCACTGCGTCGCCACGACCTCGCCCCGGCCTCGCCGTCTACCGTGCGACCGGCCCTTCCTCGTCGGTTCCAGAAATCGGGCGACTGCGTTGCTGAGTCGTCGCGAAGCGAATCGACGGGAACTCTGGAGGCTCGTCCCGTGATTCCTTGGCGTGCGGTCGTGCCGCCGGGGTCGTCCGCCGTGTGACGCGGACGTCACGCGACGAGCGCTCGGCGATTGGGCAGCGACACGGCGGCCGCCGATTCGTGAGGCAGGACCGCACAGGAGACCGCCGTTTTCGGTGAAATTCTACGCGGAGATTGCGGCCCGCAATTGGCAACCAACTTGCTGTTGCATCGAGTAGTATGAGGCATACGTGAGCGCGACGGAGGGCGCCGGCGCTCCCGCTTGACGACTCTCGATAGAATGGCTGCATGCGAGAGGAGAGCTGGATGAATCAGGATTCCCGGGTTCAGGCATTCGTCAGCGCGTTCGAGGCGCTGCGCGCTGAAGTGGAAAAAATCATCGTCGGTCACCGCGAAGTCATCACGCACGTGCTGACCGGAATGTTCGCGGGCGGCCACGTCCTGCTAGAAGGCGTGCCTGGCCTGGGCAAAACGCTCTTGATCAAGACGCTGTCAGAAGGCCTCGACCTGTCGTTCGCGCGGATCCAGTTCACGCCGGACCTGATGCCGGCCGACATCATCGGCACCAACATCATCGTGGAGGACGCGGACGGCCGGAAGCACTTCCAGTTCCAGCACGGTCCGATCTTCGCGCACATCCTGCTGGCCGACGAGATCAACCGCGCGACGCCCAAGACGCAATCCGCGCTGCTCGAGGGCATGCAGGAGAGCGCGGTGACGGTCGGCGGCGCGACGCGGCCGCTGCCGGCGCCGTTCTTCGTGCTCGCGACGCAGAACCCGATCGAGATGGAAGGGACATACCCGCTGCCCGAGGCGCAGCTCGATCGCTTCCTCTTCAAGCTGCGCGTCCGCTATCCGCAGATCGAGGAGCTCAACGCGATCATCGACCGCACGACGCAGCCGCGCGCGGCGACGGTGAGCCGCGTGTTGAGCGGCCCCGACGTGCTCTCGTTCCGTGAGCTGATCCGCGAGGTGCCGATCGCCTCGCACGTCCGCGACTTCGCCTCGGCGATCGTCATGGCGACCCATCCCCAGTGGGAGCAGGCGCCCGACGTCGCCCGGCGCTTCGTGCGCTACGGCGCCAGTCCGCGCGGCGCCCAGGCGCTCGTGCTCGGCGCCAAGGTCCGCGCCCTTGCCGAGGGCCGCTACAACGTGAGCGTCGACGACATCAAGGCGATGGCGGTGCCGGCGCTGCGTCATCGCGTGATCTTGAACTTCGAAGGTGAGGCCGAGGGGGTCGACACCGACACGTTGATCACCCGGGTCGTCGCCGATACCGAGGCGGGCGTCGCCCAGAGCCGCGAACCCTTTCTCCGCTAGCCGCGGGAGGACGTCATGACCGAGTCTCCACGGATCGAGGGGCTCCTGCGGCGGATCCGGCGGGAAATCCGTCGGCGTCGGGCCGAATACTATGGACTACGCGGCGCCTTCTGGGGCGCCGTCGCCGCCGTCGCGGTGATGCTCGCCAAGCACGGGGTCGGCGCCAAGGCGCCGTGGATCGCCGGCGGTCTGGTGCTGTTCGGGCTCCTCGCCGGCGTCGTGTACGGCGCCGCGCGGAGCATCCGGCGTGGCGACGTCGCGCGCGTGGCCGATCGCGCGTTCGGCCTCGACGACCGCGTGGCGACCACGCTCGAGTGGGCCGACCGGCCCGACCGCACGCCGCTGGTCGACGCGCTCGTCCGGGACACCGTGGCGCGCGTCGAGAGCCTCGAGCTCAAGCGCGTGGTCAAGCGCGTGGTGCCTCGCGAGGGCCAGCTGCTGGCGCTTCCCGTCATCGCGTGCCTGGTGCTCGCGGTCAGCCCGCCGATTCCGCTGCCGTCGGGCCGGCTCCCCGATTTCCTGTCCTCGACGGAAGAGGAGCGCGAGGACCGCACGACCTCGTCCATGCTCGAGGAAAGCACGCGCCAGCTCACCAAGGATCCGCTCAAGCGCCCGGCGTTCGAGGAGCGTGATTTCGCGCAGCGCACGGGCGGCACCGGCGCCTCCACCACCGGCGACCTGTCGGCGATCTTCAAGGACACGTCGCTGGCCAACGCGCGCCCGGACTTCAACAGCTTCATGAAGAAGGGCGACGAGCGCCTGCGCATGCTCGAGCAGACGGACCGCATGCCCGACCTCCAGTCGGACGTCACGAACAGCCAGTACAAGATGATGTACCGCAAGTCGAAGGCGCTGACCGGCGGTCTCAGGCCCGACCAGATCTCGCCCCAGAAGCTGCGCGAGCTGCTCGAGGAGATGGAGCGCCTCGGCCGCAAGGGTGGCGCCAACTGGAGCGGCGACGCGATGGAAGGGATGGAGGCGCTCGAGGGCGGTCAGAGCGACCGCGCGCTCGAGTCGATGCAGAAGGCGCTCGACAAGATGCGGGCGATGGACGAGGCGCAGCGCTCGGGCAAGAGCCTGCGCGGCGGCCGAGAGAACGAGCGCGGCGCCCGCGGCAAGGACCGCGCCCGCGGCGACGGCATGGGCCCGGAGGATCAGGACTTCGGCGAGGGCGAGGGGCTGATGCCCGGCAAGGGGAAGAGCGGCAATCCCAAGGGCGAGGCTACCCAACGGCTTCGCGCCAACCCCTTCGACGTGGGCGTGGAGGGCGAATCGCGACAGGGCCGCAAGGAAGGCTACGACACGAACCTGACCGGCCGCGGCGGCAGCATGGCGTCGCGGCTTCAGTATCTCGGCGTCATCGGGCAATACCGCAAGGCGATGGAGGACGCGATCACGCGGGAGCAGGTGCCCCGCGACTTCCACGACCAGATCCGCAACTACTTCCAGGCGCTCGACGAGCGCTGAGCGACTCGCGCCATGCCGGCGATGCGCTCCGCGTTCTTCAGCTCTGAGTTCCTGGCGCAGCTCGAGCGCCTGTCGCTGCTCTCGCGGCGGATCTTCCGCGGCCGCGTGAAGGGCGAGCGGCGCAGCCTGCGCCGCGGCCACAGCGTCGAGTTCTGCGACTATCGCGCCTACGGTGCGGGCGACGACCTCCGCTACGTCGACTGGAACATCTACGGCCGGCTGGACCGTCTGCACGTCAAGCTCTTCATCGACGAGGAAGATCTCTGCCTGCACCTGATCGTCGACGCGTCGGCCTCGATGAGCTTCGGCACGCCGAGCAAGCTCGAGTGCGCCGTGCGCATCGCCGCGGCGCTGGGGTTCGTCGGGCTCATCAACCTCGAGCGGGTGGGCGTGGGCGTGCTCCGCGAGCGCATCGCCGAGGGGTGGCCGCCGACGCGCGGCCGCAACCAGGTGACCGGCCTCGTCGACTTTCTCGGCGCGGTCAAGCCCGCCGGCGGCACGAGCCTCAACGAGGCGCTCGGCAACTACGCGGCGCGCGCGAAGCAGACGGGGCTGGCCGTCGTGATCTCGGATCTGATGGATCCCGCCGGCTACGAGGCCGGGATCCGCGCGCTCCTCGAACGGCGCTTCGACGTGCATCTGGTGCACGTGCTGGCGCCGGAGGAGATGAACCCGGAGCTCGCGGGCGACCTGAGGCTGATCGACAGCGAGACCGGCGACATGCGGGAGCTGTCGATGGACGGCGACTCCGTGCGCGCCTATCGTGAGAACCTCCGCCAGTATCTCGAGCGCGTCGAGACGTTCTGCCGTACCAAGGAGATCGGGTATCACCGGCTGACCTCGGATTCGCCGGTCGACGCCTTCGTGCTCGCCCAGCTGCGGGGACGCGTGGTCGCATGAGTTTCCTCTCGCCGATCGCGCTGTCGCTCTTCGCCCTATCCGTGCCCCTGGTTCTGCTCTATTTCCTGAAGGTCCGCCGCCGGGAGCGGACGGTGTCGAGCTTGCTCCTCTGGAGCACCTCGCTGCGCGACCGCGAGGCGTCGACCTTCTTCCAGCGCCTGCACCGCGATCCGCTGCTGCTCCTGCAGCTCCTGGCGCTCTTGCTGCTGGCCCTGGCGGTCGCGCGGCCGGTCGCGACCGTCATGGGCCAGGGCGCGCGCAAGGTGGTCGTGGTCCTCGATACCTCCGCGTCGATGAAGGCGCAGGACGTGTCGCCCTCCCGGTTCGAGGCGGCGCGCGCGGGCGCCGCCTCGCTCGTGCGCGGGCTCGGCGAGGGGGCCGAGGTGATGGTGATCGAGGCCGGCGTGCAGCCGAAGGTGACGGCCGCGCTCGCGCGCGACCGCGAGCGGGGACTGGCCGCCATTCGCTCGGCGCAGGCCCGCGACCTTCCGACCCGGCTCGTCGAAGCGGTGCGAACGGCGAGGGCGCTCGTCGCGGGCGATCCGCGCGCCGAGATCCACGTGTTCACCGACGGCGCGTTCAATCTCGCGCAGAGCGAGGACACGACCGATCCGCGCGTGCGGTGGATCGGCGTCGGGCGTCAGGGCAAGAAC
>DATEMW010000496.1:0-3505 GCA_035275385.1 Candidatus Methylomirabilota bacterium
CCGAGTTTCTCGCGAGCATCGTGTTCTCGGGCGCGCTCGACCGCTTCCCCGGCTTCAAGTTCGTGCTGGGCGAGGCGGGCGTGAGCTGGCTGCCCTACATCCTCGACCGGATGGACGAGGAGTACGAGGACCGCTATCACCCGCTCAATCTCTCGATGAAGCCCAGCGAGCTCTGGCGCCGTCAGGGCTACTCGACCTATCAGCACGAGCCGTCGGTGGCCGTGATGATCCCGCTCATCGGCGAGGACAACATCATGTGGGGCTCGGATTACCCGCACCCCGACGGCATCTGGCCCGACTCGCAGAAGTGGATCAAGGCCGACCTCGGTACGGTGAGCCCGGCGGTTCAGCGCAAGATCCTGTGCGAGAACGCGGGCAAGCTCTACGGACTGCTGTAGACGCACCGGTAGACAAGGAGGCGCGCATGGCCAGGATCAAGCACATCGCCATCCGGACGCCGGATCCCGAGAAGACCGCGGCGTTCTACAAGGAAGTGTTCGGGCTCAAGGAGGTCGGCCAGGCCCGCACGGGTTTTTATCTGTCCGACGGGTACATCAACCTGGCGATCCTGAAGTCGCGCGATCAGGGCAGCGGCGAGAGCTCGCGCGACGAGGCGGAGTACGCGGGCGTCCACCACTTCGGCTTCATGGTCGACGACGTCGACGAGACCTGCCGCAAGCTCGAGGCGGCCGGCGCCAAGGCCATGACGAACCGGACCGACACGCGCCACGCCGCCGGATCGGGCGCCCGCTCCTATTACGAGATCAAGTTTCGCGGGCCGGACAACCAGGAGTTCGACATCACCGAGAGCGGCTGGATCACCGGCTGAGGGGCACTAGCGGTGCGATAGGGCCCGCGCCGCGCTGAGGATCACTTCCTCCGGCGGATTTTTTCCGATCCCGGCCAGGCCTTCGGCGCACTCGATGTTCGCCCAGCGGACGATGCCGTCGCGATCGATCAGGAACTGTCCCTTCAGCTGCGGCCATTGGCGCTCCTTGTCCGCCTCATCGGTCTTCGTCTCGGCGTAGCCGTCGCTCCGCGCGAGCGTCGTGGCCGCATCGATGATCGGCAGGGGCTCGGGCAAGTCGCCGAAGGGATTGACTCGCACCGTCGTCAGCGCCTCCATCAGCTCGGGTGTGACGCCGGGCCTCGGTAGGCCGTACGCCCGATGCGTGGCGAGCTCGGGGTCGGAGGCCAGCCGCAAGCGAGTCGGCCGAAACTTGAAATAGATCCGGGCGTTCTCGGGAGCCGTGGCGACCACGGCGAGACTCTCGACGCCCAGCGTCTTCAGCTTGCCCTCGATCGCACCGAGGTAAGCGATCTGCCGACGGCAGAAGGGACACCAGAAGCCGAGCAGCAAGGCCAGGAACAACGGGCTCCGTCCGCGGTAGTCGGCAAGGGTGACGGTTTCGTTTCGGTCGACGGCTGGGAGCGTGAAATCGGGAGCCGCCTCTCCTGGCTCGACGGGCGGCCGGATCTCAGACATCGTCATGCGAATCTCCTTCGGGTTGCCATCTCAAAGCAGCGCTCAGCACAAGAACGGAAGTACCATCAAAGCATCGGGCTCGAGCCCGGCTCGTTCGCACACCGCCTGCGCCTTGGTCAGGTACGTCTCGGCGAGCGTCTGGTTGCCGGCATCGAGATGCAAAGTGGCCAGGCCGTCGTAGCACGGGAACAGCAGCTGCGGCTCGCCGGCCTGCTCGGCCAGACCCAGCGCCTCCTGATACGCCACGAGCGCTTCGGCGTGCTCGCCGTGGCACTGGTGGATCTGGCCCAGCACGATCAGCGGCACCGCGAGGTGGTCGAGCAATCCCAGCCGCCGGTCGAGATCGATTGCGGTCCTCGCCGCCTCCATGCCTTCGGCTTCGCACCGGTCGGTCAGCGCGCAGTAGGCCACGGCGAGGTTCGCGTAGAGGCGCGACTGAAAGCCGAGATCCCCCACTTTCTTGGCGGTCTCGAGCCCTCTGAGGCAAGTCTCGATGCTCCGGCGCGGGTCGAGGGAGCTGTAGAGCACTCCGAGATTGGTATACCCGCGGCAGGCAGCCTGCAACAGATCGCGCGACTCGGCCAGCTCGATGCTGTGCTCGATCTGGGCGACGGCCTCCATGAGACGCCCGGTCCGCGCCAGCGCCACGCCGAGGGTGTTATAAGCCTGGGCTCGCATCGTCACGGCCTCGCGCGCGCGCTCGCGGTCGGTCGGCGTCTCCTCCTCGCTCGCGGCTTCGGCGAGGGCGCGTTCCGCCCAGGCGATGGCGCCGGCGTTGTCGCCGGCGCGGAACGCCAGCCGACCCATCTCCTGGAACAGCTGCGCCCGCTCGAGCGAATCGCCTTCGTCGCCGAGACGCTCGAGCCCGGCGGTGAAACAGGCGCCGGCTTGCTCGCGGTCGCCGCCATCCCAGTGCAGCGCCCCGATCTTCCGGTGAAGGCGCGCAACCGCCGTGCGATCGCCGTCCGTTTCGCTCTCGCGGCGCAGCGACTCATACTGCGCCAGCGCCTCGTCGCGGTGCCCCGTGAGCGTCTGCAGATCCGCGAGACGCTCGCGCACCGCCTGTGTTTCGCGACCACACGACGGGCACTCCGCGAGGGTCGCGAGCGCGCGCCCGTAGTGACGGATCGCGTCCTCGTTGGCATAGACCGCGCGGGCCCAATCGCCGGCCGCCATCAGGTAGCGCGCACCGCGCGGCTTGTCCGAGCTGAGGCTCCAGTGATGACCGAGGGTCCCGAGATCGCCCAGCCGCTCGGGATGCGGCCCCGTGACGCGCTCGAGGGCGCGACCCGCCGCTTCGTGGAGCTCTGTGCGGCGCGCGAGCAGGAGATTCTGATAGACGACCTCGTGAACGAGCGCATGAGTGAAGCGATAGCGAGCGCCGTCGCGCCCCGCGCCGGCTGACTGGATCAGGTCGGCGACCGCCAGATGGTCGAGCGCGGCCTCGACGCCGGCCCCGTCGGTCGCGACCTCGCGCAGGAGCGCCGCGTCGAACTCCGCGCCGAGCACGGCCGCTTCCTGGAGGAGCCGCCGCGCTTCGGACGGAAGTCGATCGACACGCGAGAGCAGCAGACCCTGAAGGGTGAGCGGGACGTCGACCGCCTCGTAGGCCACCGCCGTGGACGCCCAGCTGTCGCCTTCTCGCACGAGCACGCCCTTGCCCACGAGGCTCCGGACGATCTCTTCGACGAACAGAGGATTGCCGCCCGCGCGCGTCGCGACGAAATCCTGGAGCCGGCCAAGCTCTCCGCCGCCCACAGCGCCAAACAGATCGCGCACGAGCGAGCGCGTCTCGTCGGCGGACAGGGCATGCACGCGGATGATCGACTGAGCGGACCGCGCAAGCACCGGCGCTCTCGACTCCGGCCGGTGGGACACCAGCACCATCAGCGGACGATCTCCGAGATGATCGGCGACGTGGCGCAGGAGATCCACCGACGCGCTGTCCGCCCAGTGAAGATCCTCGACGACGATCATGAGCGGAGCGTGCTGCACGCGCCGCTCGATCAGCATGCGCGC
>DATEMW010000497.1:0-4255 GCA_035275385.1 Candidatus Methylomirabilota bacterium
GGTGATAGCGGTCCTCGTACTCCTCGTCCATCCGGTCGAGGATGTAGGGCAGCCAGCTCACGCCCGCCTCGCCCAGCACGAACTTGAAGCCGGGGAAGCGGTCGAGCGCGCCCGAGAACACGATGCTCGCGAGAAACTCGGCGGCGCAGATCTGGAACATCGTGGTGCGGGTGGCACGATAGCGGAGGTCGTACTCCTGCTTCATCGCGTCGTCGGCCGGCTCGCGAACCGCATAGCCGGTGGTGTGGAACGAGATCGCCATGCCGCATTCCTGAGCGGCCTGCCACAGGGGATCCCAGGCGCCGTGCCAGATCGGAAACGCGGCGGTGGAGACCGGGAAGTCCGCCCCCTTGAGCCCGAGCTTCGCCGCGCGCCGCAGCTCGCTCGCCGCGGCCGCGGGATCGTGGCTCGGAATGCACGCGAGCCCGACGAAGCGCCGCGGGTTGGTCTTGCAGAAGTCGGCGGCCCAGGTGTTGTAGACCTCGTAGACCGCCTGCGTCAGCTCGCGATCTTGTAAACGGAGACCGATACCGAGGATGCCGTACATCACCTCGGCGTCGATGCCGTCGAGGTCTTGATCCTTGAGCCTGAGATCCGGTGTGGTCGGGTGCGGGCCGCCCTCGTAGAAGCCGACCTCGAACATCTTCTCGACGTGCTTCGAGAAGTTGCGCTGGACCCGGTCGAAGCCGAATCCGAGGCCGCCGAAGACACCGAGCTCCTTTTCTTCGGCATACCACTTCGGTCCGTCGTCGGTCTGCCTTACCTGTGGGACCCGGTCGCGGAACCTCGCCGGCGCGTTCTTCACCCAGAGATCGCCGGGCATCCACGTCATGTCGATGTGGCAGTCGGCGGAGATGATGCGGTAGCTCATGGCCTGACCTCGCTCGAGTGCAAGACCGCCTCGGTCCGAAGGTTCACCCCGTGGCTCGCCGGCAGGGTAGCCCCGCCGAACAGCGCGGGTCAAGGCGGCCGCCGAATGTCTGGCTCACCCAAAGGCGGTTTCGGATAGCTTGGACACTGACGCACGCATGGCCATCCCGGGATCGAAACCATCCGTCGCCGGCTCGTCGCCGGCGCGTCACCCGCGCGGATCGCCGGCCTATCGCAGCGTTCGCGGGCTGATCCGCTTGTTGTTGTGGCTCTTCTACCGCCGGATCGCCGTGGTCGGCGCCGAGCGCATCCCCGCGGCCGGCCCCGTCATCGTCGCGGCGAACCATCACAACGCGCTGGTGGACGCGATGCTGATCATGGCGACCATTCCGCGACCGATCACGGTGCTGGCCAAGGCGCCGCTCTTTCGCCATCCGCTCATCGGCCCGCCGCTGTGGATGATCGGCGCCGTGCCCGTTCACCGGCGCGCCGAGGCCGGCGACGACCCGCGACGGAACGACGAGATGTTCGCGGCCGCGATCGAGGCGCTGCGCGCGGGCGGCGTGATCCTGATCTTTCCCGAGGGGCGGTCGCAGCCGCAGCCGATCCTCATGCCGCTGCGCACGGGTGCTGCGCGGCTGCTGCTGGGCACCGAGCGCGCCGCGGGCGGCGCCGCCCGCGTCACCCTGCTGCCGATCGGCATGGTCTTCCACGACCCGGGGACGTTTCGGTCCGCGGCCGTCCAGCTGACGATCGGCACGCCGGTCGCCACCGCCGATCTCGTCACCGGGCATCGCGATCGGCCCGAGGAGGCCGTGCGCGAGATCACCGCGCGGCTGACCGCGGCGATCACCGCCCGCATCGTCGAGGCGGAGGATCAGTATTCCCTCGAGCTCCTGAGCGTGCTCGAGCGCGCCTGGCTCGAGGAGGCCGCTCGCCGCGGCGAACGGGAGCCGGCGGGTGATGCCGCCGAGCAGGCGCTCGCGTGGAAGCAGCGGGTGATGCGGGCCGGGCGGTATCTGGCCGCGCGCGAGCCGCACCGCGTCGCCGAGCTGCGTCACCGGATCGAGCTCTACCGCAGCCACCTCGACGAGGTCGGCATCACGAGCGAGCAGCTCGGGCAGCCGTATACCGTGGGCCTCGTGGTCTCATACGTCGCGCGGAAGGCGCTCTGGCTGGCGCTCGGCCTGCCGCTGGCGCTCTGGGGAATCGTGAGTCATGCCGCGCCCTACTGGCTGACCGGACAGATCGTCAGGTGGCTCGGGCGAACCGAGGAAGAAGAAGCGACCTACAAGATGGCGGTCGGTGTCGTGATCTATCCCGTGCTGTGGGCCATCGAAGGCTGGCTCATCTGGCGGAGCGCGGGTCGCGGCACCCTGATCGTGTTCCTGCTGCTGATCGTGCCGTCCGGGTTGCTCGCGCTCCTCTGGCGTGAGCGGCTCGGGCGGTTCATTCGACAGGCGCGGGCGTTCGTCTGGTTCCTGGCGGACCGCGATCTGCACCGGCGCTTGCTCGACGAGCGCCGCGCGCTCGTGGCCGAGCTCTCCGAGCTGGCCGACCGCGTCCCGCCGGAGCTGCTCCGGTCCGATCGAGCGAGCGATGTCGGGTAGCGGCTGGTCGCGCGCGCCGAGCGTCATCCTGATCTCGCTCACGGCGCTGAACGCGCTCAACTATCTCGATCGGTACGTCGGCGCCGCGATGCTGCCGCTCATCCTCAGCGATCTGAAGATCTCCGACGCGAAGGGCGGCCTCCTGCAGTCGCTGTTCATCGTGGCCTACTCCCTCGCCTGCGGCCCGTTCGGCTGGCTCGGCGACACCGGCAAGCGTCTTCGGCTGATCGCGGGCGGCGTGTTCGTCTGGAGCGTCGCCACGGTCGCGTCCGGGCTGGCGCCGACGTACGGCTGGCTCTTGCTCGCGCGCGCGGTGATCGGAATCGGTGAGGCGAGCTACGCCGTCATCACGCCGTCGCTGCTGTCCGACTGTTATCCCGCCGCGCGGCGCGCGCGCGTGCTCGGAATCTTCTATGCGGCGATCCCGGTCGGCACCGCCCTCGGCTACATCCTGGGCGGCTGGATCGGCGAGTCTCACGGATGGCGCGCCGCCTTCTTCGTCGCCGGCGCGCCCGGTGCCGCACTCGCGTTCCTGTTGCTCCTGCTCACCGAGCCCGCGCGCGGCGCGCAGGATGCGTCGCGCGGCGCGGCCACGCCGCTCGGATTGATTCCGTCGCTCCGCGCCCTCGCGAGCCGCCGCAGCTACGTCGTGAACACCGCCGCGCAGATCATCTACACGTTCAGCATGGGCGGCCTGGCCACGTGGATGCCGACGTACTTCGTGCGGGAGCGCGGGATCCCGCTCACGACCGCGTCGGCGACGTTCGGGCTCTTGCTGGTGGTGGCGGGATTCGCCGGCACGCTCCTGGGCGGCCGCATCTCGATCATGGTGGCGCGCCGACACCCGGGCGCGGATTTCGTCGTGTCCGGCTGGTCGCTGGTGGCCTCGATCGTGTTCACGCTCTTTGCGCTGCTGGCGCCTCAGCCCGCGGTGTTCTGGCCGGCGATGTTCGTCACCCTGCTCCTGATCTTCGTGAACATCGGTCCCCTCAACGCGGCGATGGCCAACGTGCTGCCGGCTGAGCTGCGCTCGCGCGGGTTCGCGGTGACGACCTTGCTGATGCACTTGCTGGGCGATGCCGCGTCACCGTGGTTGATCGGCGAGGCCTCCGATCAGATCGGGCTGCGCATTCCGGTGCTCGTGACCGGATGTCTCCTGGCCGCATCCGGTGTGGTGCTCCTGGCCGGGCGCGCGACCCTCGAGACCGACCTCAAAGCGTCGACGCGCTGAACGAGCGGACTACTACTCGCTGCGCGGCGGGACTTTGATCCACGCTTCCTGGCACGACTGCACGGTTGGGTAGTAGCCCTGGCCGCTCTGGCAGTAGTACCAGTACGACTCGGGCGCCGGCTCTGCCCGCTGCGTGTAGATGGGCTGCTCGACGATCACGGGCGCCGGCTGGTAGGCGTAAGGATACGGGTACGCGTACGGGTAGTAGTACGGATAGTAGTAGGGCCCCGGCCACCAGAACCCCGTCCCGATGAACACCCGGCCGTGGAAATGGCCGTGGCCTCCGTGACCTCCGTGGCCCCAGCCGCCGCCACCGGCGCGGCCGCCGGCCCACGCCTGGCTTAGCGGAACCGCCACCAGAAGCAGCGCGATCAGGATCAGCGCGAACCACACGCGAACCTTCATGCTCCGCCTCCTGTCCAGATCCCCATACTACTAGGATAGCGCTATAGACCCAGAGGGTCGAGGGTCGCGCGCTAGCGGGTCGGCGGCGGAGGCGGCGGGCTTCCGGCCGGCGGCGGCGGGGGCGGGGGCGGGCTCCCGG
>DATEMW010000498.1:0-4185 GCA_035275385.1 Candidatus Methylomirabilota bacterium
CGTCGACGGCGTCATCGAGCGCCTCACGGCGCCCCTCGAGCGCCGCGGCGGCGATCTCTACGCGCTCCAGCGCGAGCTGCGCGCGGTGATGTGGGACCGCGCAGGGCTCGTGCGCGACGGTGAGGGCCTGCGGGCCGCGGCGTCGACGGCCGAGCGCATCGCCGCGGAGCTCGGGCGCGTCGGGGTACCAGGCGGCGCGGCGTTCAACCTGGCGTGGCAGGATTGGCTGAACCTGAGCAATCAGGCGACCGTCGCGGGTCTGATCGCGACCAGCGCCTTGGCGAGAACCGAGAGCCGCGGCGCGCACTACCGGAGCGATTTCCCGGCGCCGGCCGACGCGCCGCTCTACACGGTGCGCGTGCAGTCGCGCGGCGGCGAGTGCTCCGTGTGGACCGAGCCGGTCGCGCTGACCCGCGCGACGCCGGCCGGCGCCACGCGCGTGTCGTCGATGGTCGAAATCGGAGATTGAGGAGAGAAAAGCCATGGCATTCGATGGTGAGGCGTTCGTCGATCGATTCAACACCGTGTGGAACGGACACGACATCGCGGGAATCCTCTCGATGATGACCGACGACGTGATCTTCGAGGCGTCGTTCGGGAAGGATCCCTGGGGATCGCGCGTCGTCGGCAAGCCGGCGGTACGCGAGTTCCTCGAGGAGATGTTTCAGCGGGTCCCGGACATCCGCTGGGACGAGATCCGGCACTTCGCGCACCCCGAGCTTGCCGTCGTCGAATGGCTGACGACCGGCACGCCGCGCGGCTCGACGCGCTTCGAGGTGCAGGGCTGCGATCTGCTCGCCTTGAAGGACGGAAAGATCGCGGCCAAGCGGTCGTATCGCAAGGGACAGCTCTAGCCCGACGTGAGCCGCGTCCTCAAGCGCGAGTGGACCACCGCCGAGGGATGGCGCGACACCAAGGCGGGAATGTGGGCGTGGCTCATCCAGCGCGCCGCGGCGGTCGCGCTCTTGCTCGTGATCGCGCTGCATCTGGTGAACCCGTTCCGGCGCGGCGTGCAGGCCGCGCTGTTGGCACTGGCGCTGATCCACGCCCTGCTCGGCGTTCGCTCACTGCTGCTCGATTTCGGGATCGCGCAGCGCTGGAGCCGCGCGCTGCTGGCGCTCGCGCTGATCCTGTCGGCGGCAGTCTTCGGCGCCGTCTGGGCGTGGCGGTGGTACTGAGGGCGAGGACCGGCTACATCGGCCGCGACGACACGATCGCGGCGTAGAGCTTGGCCTGACGGTAGAAGTGCTTCAGGACGTAGTGCTCGTTGATGTCGTGCTGCTGGTTGTTGCTGTTGGCCGCGGGGATCCACAAGCACGGGATTCCCAGCACGTCGGTGAAGACGTGCAGCGGCAAGGTCCCGCCCAGGGTCGGTAGCGCCACGGGCTCTTCGCCGCCGTGCTCTTCCAGCAAGCGCAGGAGCCAGCCGAACTCAGGCCGCGCCGGCGACGTGTAGCTGGCGGGCTGGCCGTCGGTGTCGACCGTGAAGCTGATACCCGGCGTCCGCCCCTGGTGGTCGGCGACCGTACGCTCCACGATCTCCCGCATCGCGGCGAGCGGCGTGTCGGGGGTGAGCCGGATGTCGAGCCTCGCGTGGGCCGTCCGCGGGATGATGGTTCGGCGCTGGGTGAGTGACGCGCCGTCGGACATGAAGCTGTTGATGTTCACGGTGGGCGTGAGGAAGGGCGTCCAGACGGCCTTGTCCTCCCACTTCGCGAACACCTCGGTGGCCTCGCGCCGAAAATCTCCGTGTCCGGCCGACCACGCGCGGACGCGCTCGTCGATGTCGGCGATCAGCCGGGATAGAGGAAGGACCGGATTCGGCACGATGTTGCCGTAGTTGCCGGAGTGGACCGAGGCCTGCTGCCCGTTGTCGGCGACGAGGTTCACGGTGAGCAGACCGCGGACGCCCATCACGAGGGTCGGCGCGTTCTTCTGCTTGGGCCCGTCTGAGCCGATGAGCACGTCCGCGGCGAGCTTCGGGCCATGCGCGCGCGCGATCGCCTCGAGGTTGGGGCTACCGTGCTCTTCCTCGCCGTCGAGGATGATCTTGACCTTCCAGCACGCGGTGCCCGCGCGCACGGCGTCCATCGCGCCGAGGATGTTCGAGACGTGCTGGCCCTTGTTATCGGCTCCGCCTCGCGCCACCAGCACCAGATCCTCGAGCGCCTGATCGCCGATGAGCCGCGGCTCGACCGCGCGGTCATCGAGGAAATAGGCCGGCACGAACGGATCGCACTGGATGCCCTGCCACTTCCAGCGCGAGAGCTCGCCGGTAGGCTGGACGTCGTAGTGGCCGTACAGGAGAAGGGTTGGCGCGCCGTCGGGGCCTGGAAGCTCGCCGTAGAGGGCCGGCGTGCCCCGGCCGTCGGGCGTCGGCAGCTCGGTGAGCTCGAGGCCGATACCGCGCCAGAGCTCGCGCACGGCGTCGATCATCTCGCGCGTCACCTGGCGGCTGATCGTCGGGATTCTCAGATAGCGATCGAGCAGCTCGAGTCGGTCGTGACGAGAGGACGTCAAAGTGGCGGTAGTATAGCGCCGCGATGGCGGCGTCGGTCACGCTCCGCGTTTTTCGCTGGACCCCCGGAGGGTCGGAGCACGTGCAGGAGTATCGCGTCGCCGTGGCCGCGGACACGACCGTGCTGGACGCGCTCGTGGACGTGCAGCGCGGCCAGGATGCGACGCTCGCCTTCCGCTACGCGTGTCGGGTCGGGATGTGCGGCTCGTGCGCAATGGTCGTGAACGGCCGGGAGCGATGGGCCTGCCGCACGCGGCTCGAAACGCTCGAGCCCGGGCCGATCAGCGTTCGTCCGCTCTACCACTTTCCGCTGCTGCGCGATCTGGTCGTCGACATGGCGCCGTTCGCGGCGAAGCTTCGCGACGTCCACGGCGCCCTGACGCCGCGCGCCGACGCGCCGGCCTACACGCTGCTACCCCGTGAGTCCGCCGAGCGCCGCGCGATCGATCCGGCGATCGAGTGCATCGGCTGCGGTATGTGCGTCTCGGCGTGCACGATGGTCGGCCACAACGAGCAATTCCCCGGGCCCGCGGCGCTCAACCGCGCGTTCACGCTCGAGCTCGATCACCGCGATGCCGGGCACGCCGATCGCTGGCGCGTGCTGCTTGCGGGCGACGCGCTCTCGCGATGCCACGGCCAGGGCAATTGCACGGAAGTGTGTCCGATGGGCCTGGCACCGGCCGACTCGATTCGCGGTCTTCGGCGCCGCGGCGTGCTGCGGTTGCTTGCTCGCACGGCTGACGCATGACCGCTCACCGCGGCGCTTCGTTGCCATGATCAGGCTCGCCGAATTGACCTGGCCCGAAGCGGAGAAGCTCGCGCGCGATCCGCGCGCGGTCGTCCTGCTTCCACTCGGAGCGATCGAGCAGCACGGGCCGCACTTGCCGCTGCTGGTCGACTGGCGGGGCTCCGAGGAGCTCGCGCGCAGGATCGCGCCGCATCTTCGCAAGGGGGGCTGGCGGCCGGTGCTGGCGCCGTCGCTGCCGTACGGCGTGAGTACCCTGGCCATCGGATGGCCCGGTACGGTGTCGCTCTCGATCTCGACCTTCCGCCGGCTTCTTGTCGAGGTGGTCCGCGCGCTCGCGGCCCACGGCTTTCGCCGGTTCGTCCTCACGAACTACCAGGCGGATCCGCACCACCTGAAGGCCATCGCCGCGGCCCGCCGGGAGCTCGCGCGCCGGCGGCTTCGTGTGCTGGTGGCGGGATTCGAGCCCGCGCGGCGCCCGCCGACGCCGATGGCGAATCCCAAAGTACGGGCGCTCATGCGGAGCCCGAACCCGGGAGGCGAGTGGCACTCGGGCGAGCTCGAGACCGCGTTCATGCTGTCGGTCGACCGCCGGCTGGTCCGAACGCGCGTTGCCCGGCGGCTGGCGCCGGCCTGGTTCGACGTCGGTCGCGGTCTCGCGCGCGGCGCCCGCAACTTTCGCGAGCTCGGTCCCGGCGGCACGGGATACTTCGGCTGGCCGGCCGTGGCCCGGGCGCGCACGGGCCGCGCCGTGATGGCGCTGCGGGGCCGGTTGATCGCCCGCGAGCTCCTCGAAAGGCTCGGCAATTCGGGCCGTTCTTGATTCTGTCGGCGCGGCGCGTTAGAGTAATGCGTCATTGAAAATCGAACAGATCCGCGGCAACTGCTCGCTGGTAGCCTCATGATTGGGCACATCGGATGG
>DATEMW010000499.1:0-2621 GCA_035275385.1 Candidatus Methylomirabilota bacterium
CGGCGGCGCCGTCCGGCTGGCCTGACGGAAGGGCAGGTCGTAGCGCAGCACGGTCACGCCCCGGGCGGCGAACGCCTCGCCGAGCGCCACCAGCAGCGGCGCCCGCGCGTTGCCGCCGGCGCCGTGGGTCAGCACGAGCCCGTCGCCCGACGGCGCCGGCGGCTGGTGGATCTCTTCGCTCACGAACCGTGCCCGGCGGTTACGAGATGCGCCGGTAGATGACGTGGCGGCGATTGGTGGTGTAGGGGCGAACGTGCTCGGCCCAGCGCCCGGCCTCGACGGCCTTCGCCCACGCATCGCTCGTGAGCACCGCCGGATTCTCGATCTCGTAGAGCGCGTTGTAGGCGGGCTCGCTCTCGATGACGATCGTCTTGCGCTCCCCGCCGATCATCATGGTCACCGGCTCGCTTTTGAAGCGCGCGACCGCGATGACGCCGGGCACCTCGAGCAGGGCCGGCACGTGCTCGGTGTCGTAGACCTCGTTGAAGAGCGCGTCCTTGTCCGGTCGCACGCTCATGGCTGCGCTGAAGAGGTAGCGAGTCTGCATCGGCATGCTCGTGATCTCCTTTTGTCGAGGTCGAATGCCCCAATCCTAGCTCATGCTGTGGCTTCGCGGCGCGTCACCACTAGCGGCAGGGGCAGCGTGCGAGCCCCGCGTTTGTCGGGCACGCGGCGTGCCGATGCTACGATGATCGAGGAGGAATTTCATGACGTTTGGCGGCGTCGTGTTTCTCATCGTCCTCGTGGGCCTGGTCCTCGGGATCGTCCTCACCTACAACAAGCTCGTCGGGCTGCGCCAGCGCTCGGAAGAAGCGTGGTCGGATATCGACGTGCAGCTCAAGCGCCGCACCGATCTCGTCCCCAACCTGGTCGAGACGGTGCGGGGCTACGCCGCGCATGAGCGCAACACGCTCGATCAGGTCGTCCGCGCGCGCGGCGCGGCGGTGTCGGCCCCGACCCCCGAGGCGCGCGCCCAGGCCGAGAACCAGCTGACCGGCGCCCTCCGCCAGCTCTTCGCGCTGGCCGAGTCGTATCCCGAGCTGAAGGCCAACCAGAACTTCAGCGAGCTGCAGGCCTCGCTCGGCCAGCTCGAGGAGACGATCCAGAGCTCGCGCCGCTACTACAACGCGGTCGTCCGCGACTTCAACACCACCATCGACAGCTTCCCGTCCAACCAGATCGCGCTGTTCTTCCGCTTCGCCAAGCGGGAGTACTTCGAGCTCGACCGCCCCGAAGAGCGTCAGGTTCCGCGCGTCGCGCTCGGGAGCTGAACGCATCGGCCGGATCCTCGCGCTGGCCCTCGTGCTGGCGACCGCGGCTCCGGCCGCGGCGCAAACGCGGGGACAGTTCTCGATCGACAGCTTCGTCGCGAGCCTCGTCGTCAACGCCGACGGCAGCCTCATCGTGCGCGAGGACATCAGCTTCGACTTCCGCGGCTCGCACCAGGGCGTGTTCCGGCGGATCCCGCTGCGCTACGTGCGCGACGGGCTCGAGTTCCCGCTGGTCCTGAGCGGCATCGGCGCGTACGACGAGGCGAATCAGCCGCTCCGAACCCAGGTCTCGTATCCCAACCACTCGGTCGTGCTCAAAGCCTGGGTGCCGGGCGCCGTCGACACCAAGAAGACGGTCAGCGTCGTCTATCGCGTGCGCCGCGGCGTGTTCGACTACGAGGACCACGACGAGCTCTACTGGAACGCGACCGGCACCGAGTGGCAGGTGCCGATCCGCAACGCTGAGGTGTTCGTGACCCTGCCGTCGAGCATCGGTGATACCGACGTGAGGACGCTCGCCTACACGGGCGGGCTCGGCGCGGTCGGACGCGATTACGCGGTCGATCGAGTGCAGAGCTACTGGCGATTCAAGACGACTCGCCCATTGCGGCCGCGCGAGGGCATCACCGTGCTGGTCGGCTGGCCGAACGGCCACGTCGAACGCCCCTCGGAGCTGCGCCGAGCCGGATGGCTCATCGCCGACTTCTGGCCGCTCGGTTTGCCCGCGCTCGCGGTGATCTGGGGCGCGTTTGTGTGGTGGGCCTTCGGACGCGATCCCGGCGGCAAGCGCTCGGTGAAGCCGGAATACGAGCCGCCCACGGACATGATTCCGGCCGAGGCGGGCGCGCTCATCGACGAGCGGGCCCATCCGCGCGACGTCATCGCGACGGTCGTCGATCTCGCCGAGCGCGGCTATCTCTCGATCGAGCCGATCACGACCGCGTTCGGCTCGCAGGATTTCATGTTCAAGCGGCTCAAGCCGGTCGCCGGCGATCCGGAGCTGAACGATTTCGAGCTGTTCGTGCTGGCGAAAGTCTTCGGCGCCGACTGGGGGATCAACATGCGCCTGCTCTCCGAGGTGCGGCGCGACTACGAGAACGTGTTCCCCCCGATCCGCGATCGCCTCTACCGTCTGATGGTTGAGAACGGCCTCTTTCCCGCTTCGCCAGCCCGCGTCCGTACCGGATGGATGCTGGCCGGCGCGATCACCGCCGTCGCCGGCATCATCTTGCCGATCTTCGCGCCGACGTGGCTCGAGATCTACGAGCCCTGGCTCCGCATCGGCGTGGTCCTGAGCGGGCTGATCTTCGTCGGCTGGGGCTGGGTGATGCCGCACAAGACGTGGACGGG
>DATEMW010000500.1:0-19873 GCA_035275385.1 Candidatus Methylomirabilota bacterium
CAGCTCGAGATCGCGGACCGCCACAAGTCGGAGTTCCTGGCCAGCATGTCGCACGAGCTGCGCACGCCGCTCAACGCGGTCATCGGCTTCTCCGAGGTGCTGCTCGACCGGATGTTCGGCGAGCTCAACCCCAAGCAGGACGAGTACCTGCAAGATATCGTCACGTCCGGGCGGCACCTCTTGTCGCTGATCAACGACATTCTCGATCTCGCCAAGATCGAGGCCGGACGCATGGAGCTCGAGATCACCGACTTCGACCTGCCGCAGGCGATCGACAACTCGATCACCTTGGTGCGCGAGCGCGCGGCGCGGCGCGCGATCACGCTCGCGACCGACGTCGATCCGCGGCTCGGCGAGATCAAGGGCGATGAGCGCAAGGTCAAGCAGGTGCTCTTGAACCTCCTGTCCAACGCGATCAAGTTCACGCCCGAAGGCGGCCGGGTCGACGTCCAGGCCGCCATGGCCGACGGATTCGCCGAGATCTCGGTGACCGATACCGGCGTCGGGATCGCGCCCACCGACCACGAGGCGGTCTTCGAGGAGTTTCGCCAGGTCGGGTCCGACTACGCCAAGAAGCACGAGGGTACCGGACTCGGTCTCACCCTCTCGCGACGGTTCGTGGAGCTGCACGGTGGCAAGATCTGGGTGAAGAGCGAGCTGGGGCGGGGGGCGACGTTCACGTTCACACTACCGGTGAAGCCATGGCCAACGAGCTGATCCTGATCGTCGAGGACAACGAGAAGAACCTCAAGCTGGTGCGCGACGTGCTCCAGTACAAGGGCTACCAGACGATCGAGGCCGCGACCGGCGAGGACGGCGTGCGCCTGGCCAAGGCGCGCGTCCCCGACCTGGTCCTGATGGACATCCAGCTGCCCGGCATGGACGGCATCACCGCGCTCGGCGAGCTGCGCGCCGATCCCGCGACGCGCACGATCCCGGTGATGGCGGTGACCGCGTCGGCGATGATGCACGACCGCAAGAAGATCATGGCCGCCGGCTTCGACGGCTACCAGAGCAAGCCGATCAAGGTGAAGGAGTTCATCGACGCGGTCCGTGAGATCCTCGACCAGCGGAGCGGAAAGTAACGCGCGATGCCCGAGAAAATCCTCGTCGTCGACGACGTGCCCGTGAACGTGAAGCTTCTGGCCGATCTCCTGTCGGTGAGAGGCTACGCCGTCGTCACCGCGGCCGGCGGCGCCGAGGCGCTCGAGAAGATCGCGAAGGAAGCGCCGAGCCTCGTGCTGCTCGACGTGATGATGCCCGGCATGAGCGGCTACGACGTGTGCCGGCGGATCCGCCAGAACACGGCGACCGCGATGCTGCCGGTCATCATGGTGACCGCGCTCGACCCCACGCAGGAGCGCGTGAAGGGGATCGAGGCCGGCGCCGACGACTTCCTGACCAAGCCGATCAACCAGCCCGAGCTCCTGGCGCGGGTCAGGTCGCTGCTGCGCATCAAGCTGCTCCACGACGAGCTCGCCGAGTGGAACCGCACGCTCGAGCAGCGGGTCGAGCAGCAGCTCGCCCAGCTCGACCGCCTCGAGCGGCTCAAGCGATTCTTTTCGCCGCAGGTCGCGGAGCTGATCGTGAGCGGCGACACCGAGGACCCGTTGAAGAGCCACCGGCGGGACATCACGGTGGTGTTCCTCGACCTCCGCGGCTTCACCGCGTTCGCGGAGACCTCCGAGCCCGAGGAGGTCATGGGCGTCCTGCGCGAGTACCACGCCGCGATGGGGCGGGTCATCCTCGAGCACGAGGGCACGCTCGAGCGGTTCACCGGCGACGGGATGATGATCTTCTTCAACGACCCGGTGCCGGTGCCCGACGGGCCCGAGCGCGCGGTGCGGATGGCGATCGCGATGCGCGAGCGGGTCGACGAGCTGCTCGTGAAGTGGCGCCGGCGCGGCTACGACCTCGACTTCGGAATCGGCATCGCCGAGGGCTACGCCACGATCGGCGCGATCGGCTTCGAAGGGCGCGTGGACTACGGAGCGATCGGCACCGTGACGAATCTCGCGGCGCGGTTCTGCGGCGAGGCCAAGCCCGGCCAAATCCTGATCTCGCAGAGGGTGGTCAGCGCGGTCGAGAGGCTGGTCGAGATCGAGGAGCTCGGCGGGCTCACCTTGAAGGGCTTCTCGAAGCCCGTTCCCGCGTTCAACGTCGTCAGATTCTCCGGCCCCGTCCCTCCCAGTACGGATCCCGCAAGAGCCTCTTGATCAGCTTGCCCGCGGTGTCGCGCGGGAAATTGTCGGGGAACGAGACCTCGCGCGGCACCTTGTAGTCGGCCAGGTGGCGCCGGGCGAAGGCTCGGAGCTCGTCGGCGGTGAGGGCG
This sequence comes from Candidatus Methylomirabilota bacterium, assembly GCA_035275385.1. Taxonomy (GTDB): domain Bacteria; phylum Methylomirabilota; class Methylomirabilia; order Rokubacteriales; family CSP1-6; genus AR31. The sequence continues at coordinate 2,333 of DATEMW010000500.1, forward strand.
TGATTCGGCCGCAGCTGGACCGCGGCGTGGACGCGCTCACCCCAGTCGTCGTCGGGAACGCCGAACACCGCCACGTCCTCGACGGCCGGATGCCGGTGCAGCGCGTCCTCGATCTCGGCCGGGTAGATGTTGACGCCGCCGGAGATGATCATGTCGCGCTTCCTGTCGCAGAGCGTGTAGAAGCCCTCCGCGTCCACCCACGCGACGTCGCCCACCGAGTGCCAGCCGTCGCGCTCGGTCTGCCGCGTCGCGTCGGCGTTCTTGTAGTACGAGTCGAACATCCCGCCGAAGCGGCGCACGTAGACCTCGCCGGGCTCGCCGACCGCCACCGGCCGGCCGTCGTCGTCGAGCAGCGCGATCTCGATGTTCGGCGCCGCCTCGCCGCAGGAACCGGGCTTTCGAAGCACGTCCTCGGGTCGGAGGATCGTGTTGATGCCGAGCTCGGTCGAGCCGTAGAACTCGTAGAGGCACGGCCCGAAGTACTCGAGCGCGGCTTCCTTGACCCGCATGGGGCACGGCGCCGCCGCCACGACCATGGCGCGCATCGAGCGGACGTCGTAGCGCGCGCGGACCGACTCGGGCAGATCGACGATGCGCTTGATCAGGGTCGGCGCCATGAACGTGCTGGTCACCTGGTGCCGGGTGATCAGGGAGAGCGTCTGCTCGGCGTCGAACTTCGGCATGACGACGACGGTGCCGCCCAGCAGGCCCGCGAACAGGGCGAACGACCCGGGCGCCGAGTGGTACAGGGGACCGGCGACGAGATGGACGTGCTGCTCGTGCATCATGCCGAGCGCCCGCATGAAGGCGAGCGTGGTCTGGGGGTCGGAGCCGGCGCGAAGGGCGCCCTTGGGCCGGCCGGTGGTGCCGCCGGTGTAGATCATCGAGCCGCCCAGGCCCTGGGCCGGGTCGACGGGCGGCGGCTCGGCGCTGCCCTGCTCGAGCAGATCGTCGAGATTCGTCGCCCACGGGCGGCGCTCCGCGCCCAGGGTGACCCACAGCCGTACGCGCGCCGCATGGCGCCGCACCTCGTCCGCCATCGCCACGTAGGGGCCGGCCACGAAGGCCGCGACCGCGTCGGAGTGCTCGAGGATGTAGCTCACCTCGTCGGCGACCAGGCGGTGATTCATCGGGATCGGCACCGCGTTGGCGGCCCGCGTGGCCGCTGAGGCCAGGAGGTACTCGAGCGAGTTGGGCGCGTAGATGACCACGTGCTCGCCCCGCCCGACACCCTGCTTGATCAGCGCGTTCGCGAGACGGTTGCGCCGCTCCAGCAGCTCGCGCCACGTGACGGACCGCTCGCCTTCGATCTGCGCGATCGCGTCCGGCTTCGACTGGGCGTGCAGCGCGACGAAGTCCACCCGCTGCTCCTGCTAGGGGTTCTGAGGCGCGGACAGCCTCACTTCGGGTAGAGGTGGCAGGCGACCAGGCGTCCGGACTCGGAGAGGAGCTTCGGCTCGTCGCTGGAGCAGCGCGGGAGCGCGTGCGGGCAGCGCGGATGGAACCGGCAGCCCGCGGGCGGCGCCAGCGGGCTCGGCACCTCGCCGGCCAGGATGATCTCGTCGCGCCGCTCGTCCGGATGCGAGGGCAGCGCGGCCGAGAAGAGCGCCTGCGTGTAGGGATGCTTGGGCGACTTCGCCACGACGTCGGCGTCGCCGACCTCGACGATCTTGCCGAGGTACATCACGGCGATCGTGTGGCTCATGTGCGCGACCGCCGCCAGATCGTGAGCGATGAAGAGATACGAGACGCCGAGCTGTGACTGCAGATCGCGCAGCAGATTGAGGATCTGCGCGCGGATCGACACGTCGAGCGCCGAGACCGGCTCGTCGAGCACGATGACCTTCGGCGAGAGCGAGAGCGCGCGCGCGATCGCGATGCGCTGCCGCTGGCCGCCCGAGAACTCGTGCGGGAACAGCTCGGCGGCGCGCTCGGGTAGCCCCACGAGCTCGAGAATGCGCATGAGCCGCTTCTTCACCTCGGCCGACGGCAGCGACTCGTTGGTGGTCAGGGGCTCCATGATGATGTTGCCGACGCGCATCCGCGGATTCAGCGACGCGTAGGGGTCCTGGAAGACGGCCTGCACCGAGCGGCGGTAGGCGCGGAGGCTTCCGCCGTCGAGCGCCTGCAGGTCCTGACCCTCGAAGCTCATGGTGCCGCCGGTCGGCCGCTCGAGTAGCAGCACCATCTTCGCCGTGGTCGTCTTGCCGCAGCCGGATTCGCCGACGAGCCCGAGCGTCTTGCCCGCGTCGATCGAGAACGAGATGTCGTCCACCGCGCGCACGACCGCGACCTGACGCGACAACATGCCACGCTTGACCGGGAAGTGCTTGGTGAGATTCCTGGCCTCCAGGACTGGTCCGGCCATCGTCAGGCGCCTCTCACGGCGGTCACGGGCGCCGAGAGCCAGCAGCGGCTCGTCTGGGAATCGGCGACGCGGAATTCGGGCGGCGCCTCGGTGCGGCACCGATCCAAAACCTTGGGACAGCGCGGATGGAACGCGCAGCCCGGCGGCGGTGCCGAGGGGTCGGGCGGCTGGCCTTCGATGGCGGTGAGCCGCTGGCGGCTGTCGCCCAGACGCGGGATCGACTCGAGCAGCGCACGGGTGTACGGGTGCGCCGGCGAGTTGTAGATCTGCTTGACCGGGCCGGCCTCGACGAGCCGGCCCGCGTACATCACGGCCACCTGGTCGCACATCTTGGCGACGATGCCGAGGTTGTGCGTGATGAAGATCAGCGCGAGGTTGTGCGAGCGCTGCAGGTCGCGCAAGAGCTTCAGGTACTGCGCCTGGATCGTGAGGTCGAGGCTCGTGGTGGGCTCGTCGGCGATGAGGATCTTCGGCTCGCACGAGATCGCGATCGCGCCGACGATACGCTGCCGCATGCCCCCCGAGAGCTGGTGCGGGTACTCGCCGACGCGCCTCTCCGGCGCCGCGATGCGAACGGCCTTCAAGAGCTCGGTCGCCCGGCGCCACGCGCTGCGGCGAGGGGCGCCCTCGTGGACGCGGATCGGCTCCGCGACCTGGTCGCCCACCGTGAACAGCGGATTCAGCGACATCATCGGGTCCTGCAGGATCATCGCGATCCGCTTGCCGCGGATACGCCGCATCTCGTGCTCGGGCTTCTTGAGCAGATCGGTGCCCTCGAAGAGCATCTCGCCCGAGACGACGCGCGCCGCCGGCGGGAGCATCCGAAGCAGCGTGAGCGCCAGGGTCGTCTTGCCCGAGCCGGACTCGCCGACGATCCCGAGCGTCTGGCCCTGATCGAGCGACAAGGTGACGTCGTCCACCGCACGCGTGACGCGTGTACCGCGGGCGCTCACGTAGTGAGTCGACAGGCGCCGGATGTCGAGGAGCGGACCGGTGGTCACAACTGGCGGAGCTGCGGATCGAACTTCACGCGAAGCCAGTCCCCCAGGAGGTTCGCGGACAGCACCATCAGCATGATGCATCCGCCTGGAAGCACGGTGAGCCACCAGTACCCGGCCATGAGCCCCTTCTTGCCGTCGGCGAGCATCAATCCCCACGCCGGCTGGGGCGGCGGCACCCCGACGCCGAGGAACGAGAGACCGGCCTCGGCGATGATCACCTGGCCGAGCTGCAGGGTGGCCAGGACGATCGCGGAGTTCACCACGTTCGGCAGGATGTGCTTGCGCATGATCGTCCACTTCGAGCAGCCGGCCACCACCGCCAGCCGCACGAAGTCGCGCTCGCGGACCGACAGGACCTCGCCGCGGATGACGCGCGCGTAGCGCGTCCACCACACGGCGGCCAGGATGATGATGATGTTCGAGATGCCCGGTCCGATGATCGCGGCCAGAAAGATCGCCAGCATCAGCGCGGGCATGGCGAGCCACGCGTCGGTGACCCGCATGATGACCTGATCGACCCAGCGGCCGAGGTACCCCGAGACGATGCCGAGTGCGGTGCCGATGGCGCCGGCCACGATGATCACCATCAGGCCCACGACCACCGAGATGCGCGCGCCGAAGATCAGCCGCGACAGCACGTCGCGTCCGAGATGGTCGGTGCCGAGCAGGTGATCGATGGTGCCGTTGGTCTGCCACGCCGGTGGCCGGAAGCGGTCGCCCAGCACGCCGACCTCGGGATTGTGGGGCGCCAGCACCGGCGCGAAGATTGCGACCACCATGATCGCGAGCAGGATCAGGCTCGGAATGAGTGGGAATCCCTCCGACCGGATGAAGGCCAGGCGCGATGGAAGTGCCAGGGCCGTCGACACGGAGCGGGGGCTGTTGGCGGCGGTACTCATATGGTTCTCCGCGGGGCGCTAGCCCTCATATCGAATCCTTGGGTCGATCACGGCGTACAGGATGTCGACCAGCAGATTGACGACGACGATCATCGTTCCGCCGAGCAGGATCGAGGCCTGCACGATCGGGAAGTCGCGGAACGCGATGCCCTCGAAGAGGAGACGGCCGACGCCGGGCCAGGCGAACACGGTCTCGACGATGACCGCGACGTTGACCATGATCACGAGGTTGACGCCGGCCAAGGTGAGCACCGGGATGAGCGCGTTCTTGAAGGCGTGCTTGGAGATGACCAGCGCCTCCGGCAGGCCCTTCAGGCGCGCGAGCTTCACGTACTCCGAGCCGAGCACTTCGAGCATCGATGAGCGAGTCAAACGCATGTGAGCGGCCGCGAACACCCAGCCGAGCGCGATCGCGGGCATCACGAGGTGCCACACTGTTCCCGATCCGGACGACGGCAGCCAACCGAGGTAGACCGAGAAGAACAGGATCATCACCAGGCCGACCCAGAACGACGGCATCGACAGGCCGAGCAGCGCGAACAACTTTCCGATGCTGTCCTGCCATTTGTTGACGCGCACCGCGGCGATGATTCCCGTGGGAATGCCGATGACCAGTGAGAACACCATCGCCGCCGACGCCAGCATCAGCGACGCCGGAAGGCGCGACAGGTAGAGCTCGAAGACGTCAGTCCGGTAGTAGAACGACTGCCCGAAGTCGGCGCGGAACAGATGCGTGATGAAGCTCACGTACTGAACCCACAGCGGCCGGTCGAGACCGAACTGGGTTCGGATCGCCGCGAGGTCAGCGGCACTCGCGCCCGGCTCTGCGAGCAGGACAGCGGGATCGCCCGAGATCCGGATCAGGAGGAATATCGTCAACGAGAGCAGAAAGAGCGAGATCGTCGCGAGCCCGAGTCGCTTGAGAATGAACTTCTTCATAGCATCCTGCCTTTAGCCTCCTCGCCACCGGCTGCGGACCCGACTTTGAAGCGGGAGAGGTGCGAGCGCCGAAAAGCGATGGGATTATGCCCGATTCTACTAGGGTGTCAACGTCCTAGCGCGTCAACACCGGTCGCGAATCGGACCAGGTCGGGCGACGGCCTTCCGGTCGCCGGACAGTACCCGCCGCAGGGGCCGAGTTCGCTCCGGTAGATGCCCGTTAAGGGCCGCGTAAACACCCGAGCCCGGCCTTTCCGGAAGCACGGACGGTGGAACGTTCCGCGTGGTCGGCGTGTTTCCTACGACCGGGCGCCGCCGAGCCTCGACGGTGAGGGCGGCGGCGCCGGTCGCGGACGGTCCGCCTACAGCAGGTCCTGAAGCTCCGGGATCACCCATAGCGGCTTGCGGCCCGCCGCCACGCGCTGGACGTTGTCGAAGGCGTTCCGGAAGGCCTTCGACCAGTTCTCCCACGTCGGACCGGCCGAGTGGGGCGTGATCGTGATGTTCTCCAGGCCGAACAGTGGGTGATTGGCCGCGGGCGGCTCCTCGACCATCACGTCGAGGCCGGCCGCGGCGATCTGGCCGGACGCGAGCGCGACCTGCAGGGCCGCCTCGTCGACGACGGGCCCGCGGCAGGTGTTGATCAGGATCGCGGTGCGCTTCATCGTCGCGAACTCCCGGGCGCCCATCATGCCGCGCGTGGCGTCGCTCAGCGGCACGTGCAGGCTCACGACGTCCGAGGTGCGCAGGAGCTCTGGGAAGAGCACGAACCGCACGTCCAGAGCGTCTTCCTGCGCCTCGGTCAGCCGGATGATGTCGTAGTACTGCACGTGCATGTCGAACGCCTGCGCCCGCTTGGCGACCTTCTTGCCGATGGTGCCGAGGCCGACGATCCCGAGCGTCTTGCCGGCCAGCTCGTACGTGCGGGTCTGCGAGAAGTCGCCCACGCGCCACTTGCCGGTGATGACGTTGTGGTGGTGCCACGCGAGCTTCTTGTAGACGGCCAGGATCAGCATCAGGGTGTGCTCGGCGACCGCGACGGAGTTCGAGCCGCCGTTGTTGGCGACGGGCACCTTCGCCTGACGGGCGGCCGCGATGTCCAGGCGGTCGTAGCCGGCGCTGATCAGCTGGATGAGCTTCAGCTTGGGCGCGCCGCGATAGAACTCGGGGCCGAGGCTCTCGCGGGCGAATCCCACGAAATACTCGGCATCCTTCATCGCGGCGGGGAACTCCGGCGTGCCCTGGTCGGCCACCTGCATCTCGTACTCGGCCGGCAGGAGCGAGCGGGCGACGTCGACGAGCGCCGGGGGAAGCTTGGGGGAGAGGACGATCTTGGTGGGCACGACAGTCTCCTTTCTATGTTTCCTCGCTGGCTCTCACGCCAGCGCGACGACACCTGCCATGGCGAGCCGGTCGATCTCGCTCTTGGGCAGGCCGAGCTCGCCGAGGACTTCGGCGGTGTGCTCGCCGAGCCGGGGCGCCGGGCGCCGGATCGCGGCGGGCGTCGCCGAGGCTCTCACGGGAAAATCGAGCATGCGCGCGGCGCCATAGCCCGGCTGCTCCACCGTCGCGACCAGCCCGAGGTGCTTCACCTGCGGGTCCTCGAAGACCTCGTCGAACTCGTAGATCGGCCCGGCGGCCACCTGCTCGGCTTCGAAGCGCTCGACCCACCGAGCCGTGGTCTCTCGCGCCAGCGCGCGCTCGACGCGGGCCTTGAACTCGTCGTGATTGGCGACGCGCGAGTCGTTGGTCCCGAACTTCGGATCGCCGGCCAGGATCTCGTCCCCGAGCACCCGGGTGAAGCGCGCGTACTGCTCGGGGTTCATGATGACGACCTGCAGCCAGCCGTCCTTGGTCCGAAACGCCTCGGCCGGCGTCAGGTACGGATTGCGGTTGCCGACCCGCGTCGGCCGCTGGCCCGAATCGAAGTAGTGGGCGACCGGATCAGGCAGGAGCGCCAGGGTCGACGCGAGCAGGCTCACGTCCAGATGCTGGCCCCGCCCGGTGCGCAGCCGATGCGCGAGCGCGGCGTTGGCCACGCCGAACGCGATGAACGCCGCGGCCAGGTCCGAGACGGACCCGCCGACCTTGGTCGGCGGATGCCCCGGCATTCCCGTGAGCGCCATAATTCCGCTCATGCCCTGCGCGATCGTGTTGTAGCCGGCGCGCCGCGCGTGCGGCCCGTCCTGACCGAAGCCGGTCACGGACACGTAGACCGCGGCCGGATTCACGGCGCTCACGGCGGCGTAGCCGAGCCCGAGCTTGTCGGCGACGCCCGGCAGGAAGTTCTCGACGACGACGTCGGCCCGCCGCGCCAGCTCGAACACGAGCTTGCTGCCCTCGGGCGTTTGTAGATCTACCGCGATCCCGCGCTTGCCGCGGTTGATCGCCGCGAACGTGGCACTCATGCCGTTGCCGCGCCACGCCCGCAGATCGTCGCCTCGGCCGGGGCGCTCGACCTTCACCACGTCGGCGCCGAGGTCCGCCATCATGGTGGCGCAGTACGGGCCCGCGATCACCCGCGAGAGATCGAGCACGCGGATGCCGTCGAGCATCATCGATTGCTCAGCCACGATCGAGGAAGCCCTCTGTCATCGCGTTGACCTCGGGGATGCCCGTGCGCGCGATCGCGTTGATGCGCGCCTTGACCTCGGCCATCGCCTTGAAGGGCTTGGCGGTGAGCGCCTCGGCGTAGGCGCGGACTTCCTTGGCGAGCGACGCGCCGGGGACGACGCGGTGGACGAGGCCCAGTGTCTGCGCCTCGGCCGCGGTGTACCGCCGGCACTCCATGATGATCTCCTTCGCGCGCGCCGGGCCGACCAGGCGCACGAAGCGGGTCGTCGACGCCACCCCGAGCGGCACGCCGAGATCGACCTCGGGGATCCACAGCTGCGCCTCCGCGGCGGCCCAGCGAAAATCGCACGCGAGCGTCAGGCCCCAGCCGCCGCCGACCGCGTGGCCGTTGATCATCGCGATCGTCGCCTGCTCGAGATTCTCGAGCAGCGTGTTGGCGCGCTCGAAGAGCCGCCGGAACTGACTCTTGCGCTGGCCGAACGCCTGCCGGCGCTCGTCGGCCGACATCGACGACTTGAGCCCGGCGTCGGCTCCGGCCGAGAACACCGGCGGCGCGCCGGTGACGATGACGACGCGCGTGGTCGTGTCGTCGCGCAGCTCCACGAACGCCGCGCCGAGGTCGGTCAGCATCGCGTCGCTCAGAGAGTTGCGTCGGTCGGGGCGGTTCAGCGTGACAGTTGCGATGACGCCGTCGCGGATCAGCGTGACGTTTTCACTCATGCGCGCGGACGGTATCACGCCCGTCCGCGAGGCGCAATTGAGCCGTCAGGCGAGGATGCCGAGAGGGGCTTGCGTCGACCTGAAGCCGGGGAAGATTGGGGTGGCGGCGACGCCGAGGTGGCGTGTGGCGACCTCGGAGAAGAAGCTTCGGAAGTCGGTGGTCACCGCGAGGTCGCGGCCCTCGAAGAGCTGGCTGCGGTCGAGTCCCGGCCAGCGTCCGTAGACGCGGCCGCCGCGCACGCCGCCGCCCATGACGAGCATCGCCGTCGCATGGCCGTGGTCCGTACCGCGGTTGCCGTTCTCGGCGACGGTGCGGCCGAACTCCGACATCGTGAGGACGACGACGTCCGCCATCTTGTCGCCGAGATCCTGGGCAAGGGCCGCCAGCGCGGCGCCGAAGTCGCGCAGGCGCAGCGCCAGCTGCCCGCGCTCGGCGCCCTGCCCGACGTGGGTGTCCCAGCCCTGCATGTCGGCGAAGGCCACCTCGAGACCGACGTCGGCCTTGACGAGCTGAGCGATCTGGCGTAGCGCTTCGCCGAACGGCGCCCGCGGGTACTCGGCGCCGTTCGCCGGCGCGATGCGCGAGGCCCTGACGCTCTTCAGCATCTTCACCGCGTCGAAGGTCTCGCGGCCGGTCCCGTGCAGAAGGTCGCGAACCCCTTGCTCGTAGAGCGCCTCGAAGCCCTGCCGCGCGGTCGTGTCGGCGCCGGCCCGGACGTCGAACCGGTCGAGCGACTGCATCGAGAGCGCGCCGACGTCGCCGTGGAGCGTTCGCGGGAGCGCAGGGCCGATCGCGACGGCGCGGAACGGCGTTGCCTTCGCCGCACGTCCACCGATCGCGCGCGCCAGCCAGCCGTCTTGTGTGCTCTTCACGCCGGGGGTGCCGCTCTCCATGTAGTCCTGCGCGTCGAAGTGCGAGCGCGTCGTGTCCGGCGAGCCGCAGGCGTGCACGACCGCGAGCGCGCGACGCTCCCAGAGCGGCACCAGCGGTGCCAGCGCGGGGTGCAGCGCGAAGAAGCCGTCCAGATCCACGGCGCGCTCGCTCTCGCCGCGCCTCGGCGGCTGGAGCGCGATCGACGGACGCACCCCCGCGTAGGCGGGATCGCCGTGCGGCATCACCATGCTGAGCCCGTCCACCGCGCCGCGCTGGAACACCGCGACCAGCACCTTGCCGCTCGGCTCGGCCGCCCGGGCGGTCCGCACGAGGAAGCGAGGGGCTCCCGCGTACGCGACCAGCGCGCAGCCGCCGGCCTTGAGGAGCGTTCGTCGGGTCATCATCGCCGCTGAAACTCGGGCGACCCGATCACGAGCGCGGCCAGCTTGGCCACGTCCGTGTTCGCCGGGCCGCGATCGTCGGGCGAGAGCCGGGTGATCTGCGGGTCGTTGAGCTGCGCGGCGAGCACCGCGCGAGTCCGGGATCCGGCCTGGTCGGCCACGAGCGTCACCAGGAGCCGGTCCAGCACGGCCTCGGGGGATCGCGGATCCGCGCCCGCCACCAGAGCGGGAAGCTCGACGCTCACCTTGGAGTAGCGGCCCGACGCGAGGCCGAGCGCGAAGTTCATGCGGGCCAGCAGCGCGCCGGCGTTCACCCAGACCTCGCCGCGATCGGCGTAGCCCGTCGGTGGCTGCGCCTGGTAGAGCGGCTCGCCGATCTCGGCACTCGCGCGCGCCAGCGCCATCGCGCCCTGCGCGTCGGTGGTGCCGCCCAGCGCGCGGACCGCGCTCGCGACGAACTCGAACGGCTTCTTGATCTTGGCCCGATACGCGTCCTCGCTCATGAACTCGGGCGATTCGAAGATGGTCCGCAGCATCGACGAGATGTCGCCGCCGGTGTTCAGGTAGGAGCCGGCGACCCGCGCGACCAGCGCGGGCGGCGGAGTATCGGAGACGAAGCGCCTCACGAGCTTGGTGGCGACGAAGCGCGCCGTGGCCGGCTGGCGCGTGAGGAGCTCGATCACGCGCTCGCCGTCGTCGCGTCCGCCGCCGCCCGGGATCCGGTGGCCCAGCACGATCTTCTCGCCGGTGTCGTGCATGCCCGGCCGGAAGATGAAGTGCGCGTCGGTCCGCGGCCGGTCGATCGTCCAGCCGGTGAACGCTCGCGCGACCTCGGTGACGTCCTTTTGCGTGTAGCCGCCATCGACGCCGAGCGTGTGGAGCTCCATCAGCTCGCGCGCATAGTTCTCGTTGAGCCCGGCCGGGCGCCCGCGGTTGGGGCCGGCCTGGATTCTGTAGTCCGGCTTCGCGCTGAGCCAGTTGTCCAGATAGAAGAGCATGGCCGGATGATGCGCGGTCGCCCGAACGAGGTCGGGGAACTTGCCCAGCGCGTACGGGCGGATCGCCTCGCGCTCGTAGGCCGACACGTACCAGCGCACGTCGCCCTTACCGGCGAAGACGTTGAAGTGGTTGAACCAGAACTCGACCATGATCTCCTCGAGCTGCCGCTCGGTAGTCACGGCCCTGAGGACCTTCGCGGCCCGCAGCTCGTCGGCGATGCGCACCGGGCGCTTCTCGATCGGATAGCGCTCGAGCATCTCCTGGCGCGACATCTCGCCGTTGGCGATCTGGGCGCGCAGCCGGGGATCGGGGCGCGGGTACTCGCGGAGCAGCTCGGGGATCGACATGCGCAAGGTGGTCAGCTCGGCGAGCGCACGCTCGGTCGCCGAGTCATCGATCGTGCGCGGACGCAGCTGGCGATCGATCCAGGCCGAGACGCCGAGCGCCCGCACGCGCTCCACGTCGCCCGGTCGCGGCCCGTACGTCAGGCGGCTCAGCGCGTGGAGAATCTGGCGGTCACCCGTGACCGCCGCGGTGGGCGCCGGCGCGACCGTGGTGACGGCGGAAACCTGACCTTCGCCCGGCTTGACCTGGATGCAGCCGCCGAACGCCCAGAACCCCACGGCGACGCACACCAATGCTCTCGTCGTCCAGCTCCGGGTGCGGCTCACTGAGAACCTCGCCGCTGCTGCTGCCGCTGCTGGCGATAGCGCTCGCGCTCCTCGGGCGGCATCTGGCGCCAGCGCTCGCGCAGCTGTTCGCGCTGCTCCGGGCTCATTTGCCGCCAGCGCTCCTGGTTGCGCAGCACGCGCTCGCGCTCCTCAGGCGACATCGACTCCCACCGGCCCAGGCGCTGCTGGAGCTGGTCGCGCCGCTCCTGAGGCAGACGCTGGTAGCGCTCGTAGGCCTTCTGCAGCTCCTGCTGACGCTCCTTGGGCAGCTCGTTCCATCGCTGAAAGTCCTTGAGGACCTGCGCCCGCTGGTCGGGCGTGAGCTGACGGAAGCGCCGGTAGTTCTGCCGCGCCGACTCGCGCTCTTCGGGCGTCATCGACTGCCAGCGCCGGTAGTTCTCGAGCGCGCGCGCCCGCTCCTCGGGCGTGAGCCGCTGCCACCTCTGTAGATTGCGCTCGGCGACGGCGCGCTCCTCGGGCGTGAGCTGCTCCAGGCCCTGGATCGGCGGCGCGCCCTGACTCGGCGGTGGAGGCGGTGGAGGGGCCTGGCCCCAGGCGCGGTCGAGATCGCCGAGTGCCAGGATCGCACCCAGGACGAGCAAGGTCGGCAGCGCGCGCAACGTCATCGGTCCTTTGCCTCGGTCGGCGCCTTCCGGGGATCGCTCTCTTCGGCCGGCATCGATTCCAGAATGCGCATGCGCTCGATGATCTGCATGCGTTTGAGCATCTCCCGGTCTCGCGACAGGTCCGTCTCCTTGAGGATGTCGAGATCGAGCAGCATCCGCGCGTCGACCGGCTGCTGGGCGGCGCCGTCCGGACCGCCGGCCGAGGAGACGCCCACGCCGCCTCCGACCGCTCCGAGCAGTCCCAGCGCGAGCCATACTCGCCGGCGATCCACCGCTAGCCCTGGCGTTCCGAGGCGAGGCGGTCGAGATTGTTGATGACCTCGAAATCTTCGAGGAGATCGAGCCGCTCGACGGTGCGAATCTCCTCCAGCAGGCCGAGCTCGCTGCCGATCGCCACTTCCTCCGGGCCGATGGCGTCCGGGCTCTTGGTGAGCTCGCGACCGCCCCAGACCGCGACGAACAAGAGCGCGCCGGCGAGGCTCGCCGAAAGGGCCAGCGGCATCGGGCGACGCCACCAGGGCACCAGCGCGCGGCGGGCCTCGAGCTTCGCGCGAAGCTCCGCGCGATAGCGCGGCCAGCTGATCTCGGGCGGCTCGCCGATCGCGTGCGCGAGGTTGCCGAGGAGATCGCGCAGGAGCTCGGTGTCCTGCTTACAGTCCGGACACTCCTCCAGATGCCGCGCGACGCGCTCGCGCTCGGCCGGAGGAAGCTCGCCCCGCAGGTAGGGCACGAGATCGGTATCGGGATGCCTCGCCATCAGCGCTTCTCCACCGTCTTCTTCAGGGTCGCGAGCGCGCGGTGCAGATGGACGCGCACGGTCGCCTCGGAGCATTTGAGCACCCGTGCGATCTCGTACGTGGCCATGTCCTCCTGGACCCTCAGCAGCACCGCCGCCCTCTGGCGCGGGGCCAGCCGTTCCACGGCCGCGCCCAGCGCCTTCAACGTTTCCTCCCGGCTCAGCTTGTCGACCGGATCGTTGGCCGGCGCCGGTTGCCGGTCGAGGATCGTGTCACTCCGGTCGTCGTCGTCGTCCCGGATCCACAGCTTCCACCACTTGTGCTTCCGTTTGTGATCCAGGCATAGATTGACCAGGATCCGATAGAACCACGTCGAGAATTTCGACTTGCCTTGAAAGCTTCCGGCCGTCTCGTACAACCGGATGAACGCCTCCTGCGAGACATCGCGCGCGTCCTCTCCGTTCCGGAGGATGGACCAGGCGAGGCGGTACGCTCGCTCCTGATAGCGGGACACGAGGAGGTCGAACGCCGCCTCGTCCCGCCTGGCCACGCGCTCGCAGAGCGCTTCGTCCGATGGGTCCACTCGCCTTCAGCCCCTTCAGCCTTCACCTTGTCACTCCCGACTGTCCGGCGGCAAGTCTCCCGAGTGGCCTACCGGCTCCGCTCGTCGCGCGCCAGCTCGCGCTGGTCCTGCCGAAGGTCGCGCCGGTCGTCGCGGCGATCGCGCTGGTCCTCGCGCAGCTCGCGCCGGTCGCCGGCCAGCTCGCGGCGATCCTGCCGGACCTCGTTCGTGCGCCCGGCCTTGACGTCGTCCCGCAGCTCACGCCGATCGCCGGCCAGCTCGCGGCGGTCCTGCCGGACGTCGCGATTGTCGCGGTTCAGCTCGCGCCGATCCTGACGGACGTCCTGGCGGTCGCGCCTGACTTCCTGATCCTTCCGGAGGTCGCGCTTGTCTTGATGGAGATCGCGCCGGTCGTCACGGCGATCGCGCTGGTCCTCGCGCAGCTCGCGGCGGTCGCCGGCCAGCTCGCGCCGGTCCTGCCTGACCTCGTTGGTGCGTCCGGCCTTGGCGTCGTCCCTGAGCTCCTGGCGGTCCCCCGCGAGCTCGCGCCGGTCCTGGCGGATCTCACGGTTATCACGATTGAGCTCCCGCCGATCCTGACGAACGTCCTGCCGGTCCTGTTTGATCTGCCGCCCGTTCTGGGCATCCGCTGCGCCGTATCCCAGCGCCAGCACGACCGCTCCCACCGCCATCGTCGTCAGAGGCTTCATCGGTCCCTCCGTAGCTCGGATTTCTGACCGCTTAACCCACTGATTGATTGGACGGATGGGGTATCGCTTCGTTTACGCTCCCCAGGTCCCGGGGCGCCGTTTCCGGAGCCCCCCAAGATGTCGGGTCAGATAGCGAGGAGGGTACCGGTGATATGGGCGGAGGCGTCGCGGGCGAGCACCGCGATCGCATCCGCAACGGCCTCGACCGGGACCCAGCCCTTCCGGTCGCTGTCGGGCATCGCCGCGCGGTTCGCCGGAGTATCCATGGTGCTCGGCAGGACGGCATTGACGGTGATCCCCTGATCGCGGACCTCGTGGGAGAGCGCCTGGGTGAAGGCGATCACTCCCGCCTTGGCGACCGTGTACCCGATGAAGCCCCCGGCCGGCGGCACGACCGCGCGAGAGGCGACGACGACCACGCGGCCATAGCGGGCGCGCGCCATGACGGGCACCACCGCCTTGGCGACGCTGAACGCGCTGGTGAGGTTGAGATCGAGCATGCGCTTCCACGTCTCGAGATCGGTCTCGAGCAGCGAGCCGCCGGCGAAGCCGCCGACGCCGGCGACCAGGACGTCGATCTTGCCGCGCGCGGCGACGACCTCGTCGGCGAAGGCCGTCATCGCCTTCACGTCGATCACGTCCGCCGGCTTCAGAATCAGGCGCTGGCGGTCGGCGGCGGCGACGCGCTGGGTCAGCTGCTCGCGCTCCTTGTCGACCGCGTACGGGACCGCGACGGTCGCGCCGTCGGCGAGCAGCCGTAGGGTGACCGCCTGACCGAGCGCGCCGGTGCCGCCGGTGACGATTGCGACCCGCCCCGCTAGCGCGTTAATTGTAGCGGGGTCCTTGAGGCCGGCTTGAACCGAGGGTGGCCTGAGAAAGGCGCGACCCGGCTCCGCACGGCGATGATCATCGCTGCGTTGTCCGCGAGCCCTGGTTGAGTCGAGGTTTGCCGGCGTCGCGGCGTCATTCGGCCGGGGAGGACATGATCGCGGAGCGTTGGATCTCGTCGTAGCGGACCTTGCTCACGTCGAACTCTTCCAGGTTGTCCTTCAGCTTCTTGAACGTCTGCTCGAAGGACGGCAAGGTCTTGCGCGCGCGGGTGAGCGGGGTGGTGCGCGCGAGCAGGTAGTTCTTCACGTAGGGGTGGTTGATCCCGCGCTTCTTGATCTTCGCCACGGCGGCGACGAGGGCGGCGTCGGCTTCCCGCACCAGATCGGCGCGCTCGGTGCGCGCCTCGAGCCCCTTGGGCAGCGTCTGCTTGAGAAACTTGTCGACCCGGCGCAGGATCGGCGCGAACGCGCCGCCCGCGAACCGCCTGTTCTCCTCGTAGAGCATGCCGAGCGTGATGAAGTGCGGCGACTCGAACTGGAAGGTCCACTTCTCCTCGGTGGTGTCCGGCTCGTCCTTGACGAGCGCCCGGTACATCCGGATCACCTCGAGCGACTTCTCCTTGAGGTTGTGCGCCTTCTCGACGTTGAGCGGGAGGACTTCGAAGAGCATCTCCGGCTCGACGACCACGATCGCCGGGACGAACTCGGCCTTCAGCTTGTCGAGGACGGTACGGCGATGGTTGCCGTTCGGTGTCCAGTAGACGCCGGGGCGCGGCGAGATCGCGACGATCGGGTCGACGAAGCGGTCGAGCCGCTTGATCGATTCGGTGAGCCGCTTCACGTGGGTCGGCGAGAGGTCGCGCTGGTACGGGCTCGCCTCGCACTTCGCGCGCGGCAAGAGACAGAAGATCTGCCAGTGATCGCCGACCGGCTCCTGGTAGAGGGCCAGCACCCGGCCGCCGTCGCGCTCGATCTGCGCCGCGAGGTCTCGCGCCGGTTTGGAAGGCTCTTGCTCAGCCATCGTGGTGTCCGTGTCGACGGTACGGTAGCACAGGCGGCGCGGCCGTTCTCACGCCGGCGCGTTGACGCGATGGAAGAGCACCGCCCACTCCTGGCCCTGGCGCGCCCTGACGGAGCGCGGCGCGTAGGCGCGCTCGATGCGGAAGGACGGCGCGAACAGGCGCCGCACCTCGCGCTCCGCGACCGGAAACGGCGGGCCGGCGCCGCGGCGCCGCATCGGAAAGAAGCACGCCAGGAGCCAGCCGCCTGGCTTCACGATCTCCGCCATCGTCCGCACGTACTCCGGACGGCGGCGGGGCTCGATGGCGCAGAAGCACGTGTACTCCCAGACGCCGTCGAACGCCCGCGCGTAGTCGGCGCCGAGGGTGAAGATGTCGCGCTCGACGAATTCGGCGCTGACGTTGTCGGCCCGCGCGAGCTCGCGGGCCGCGGCGATCGCGGCGGGCGAGAAGTCGAAGCCGACCGCCGTGAAGCCGCGGCGGGCCAGAAAGCGCACGTCGTGACCGCGGCCGCAGCCGGGCACCGCGACCCGCCCGGGCGCGGGCGGCGTACGATCCATGTATTCGACGAGCGCCGGCGCGGGCTGGCGGAGCTCCCAGCCGTCGCCGCCGCGCGCGTACAGATCGGTCCAGAAATCGGGCGCGTTCACGCCGGCCATGTCATGCCCTCGAAGTCTGCGACGGCGCGCTCGGCGCCGGCGGCCCGAAGCTCGCCTTCCGTGTGTGCGGTGCTGACGCCGATTGCTCGCATGCCGGCGCTCCGCGCCGCCTGCACACCGACCACCGCGTCCTCGAACACCAGACAGTGCTCGGGCGGGACACCGAGGCGGAGCGCCGCGAGCAAGTAGACCTCCGGGTCGGGCTTTCCGCGGCGGACGTCTTCGGCCGCGACGACGACGGCGAATCGATCACGCAGCCCGCCCTTGATCAGGAGCGACTCGACGTCGTGGCGGGAGGCCGACGTCGCGACCGCACGCGGCACGTCGCGCGCGGCCAGCTCGCCCACGAACGCCGCGACGCCGTGGACCAGCGCCGGTCCGGCGCCGGCGAGGCGGCGATAGTGCTCTTGCTTGCGCGCGGCCAGCCGCTGCGCCTCGGCCCACGTCGTCTCGCGCCCGAGCAGCAAGGGCACCGCCTCGATGCTCGGTCGGCCGATGGTCAGGCGCCAGAAGTCCGTCTCGGCGGGCGCCACGCCGAGCTCGTCGAGCAGCGCCCGCCACGCCTCGCGGTGGTGCGCGCCGGAGTCGATGAGCACGCCGTCCATGTCGAAGATGACGGCGCGCGTCTCCACGCTCAGCGGAGCCGGTAGAGGGGCGCCAGCGCGCGGAACGTCTCGAGCGCGGCGGAGCGGTACTGCGCCTCCGTCCAGCGCGCCGCCTCGTCCGCCGGCACGGCGCGCCCCACGACGAGCTGCCCGTCGCGTGTGCGCATGAGCTCGTCGGCGAGCTCGCCGAGCTGCTCGGGCGTGAAATCCGCGAGCGGCGCCGCCGGCTCCTCGTCGTGCTCGTTCTTGAACCAGGCCAGGTGCTTCACGCGGCGCAGCACCGGCCCGACCTTCGGCGCGTTCTTCTTCCACGCCGAGGCCCAGCGCCGCTTGTCGGCGTGCTCGGG
>DATEMW010000501.1:0-6072 GCA_035275385.1 Candidatus Methylomirabilota bacterium
CTCCGGTTCGCGACGCGGTCGTGCGGATCGACAACGGCCGGATCGAGAGCGTGACGACGGCCGGGCCGGGCGCGACCTGGCCCGCGGACACCGAGGTGATCGACGCGTCGGGGCTGACCGTGCTGCCCGGGCTCATCGACTGCCACGACCATCTCGCGTTCCACGGCTACGAGCTGGCCAAGCGCTGGGGGCTCGACGAGCCTCGCTCGACCTGGCATCTGCGAACGGCCACCGTCGCGCGACAGATCCTCGAGTCGGGCTACACGGCGATCCGCGATGCCGGCGGGCTCGACGCCGGGTTCCGGGTCGCGATCAACGAAGGCTTGATCTCCGGCCCGCGGCTCGTGCTCTCGCTCGCGATCATCTCGCCGACCGGCGGCCTGGGCGATCGCGTGAGCCCGTCGGGGCACCGCGCGCCCGCCGACAGCGATCCGAGCTTGCCGTCGAGCGTCGCCGACGGCGTCGAGGCGGTGCGGACGACCGTTCGGACGATGGTCCGCGCGGGCGCGGACCAGATCAAGTGCGCGACGACCGGCGGGGCCAGCTCGCGCGCCGGCCACGGACCGAAGGACTCCGAGTTCACGCTCGAGGAAATGAAAGCGCTCGTCGACGAAGCCCACGCGCTCGGCCGGCGTGTGATGTGCCACGCGCTCGGCGGCGCCGGGCTGCGCGTCGCCATCGAGGCGGGTGTCGATTCGATCGAGCACGGGTGCTATCTCGACGAGGATCGCGAGCTGATCCCGATGATGGCCGAGCGCAACATCTTCTACGTGCCGACGTTGACGGTCTACGAGTACCACCGCGAGTCGCCGGCGCCGCACGTGCGCGAGCGCGCCCACGCGCTGCGCGCGCATCACGTCGAGAGCGTCGGCCGCGCGCTCGCGGCCGGCGTGAAGGTGGTCGCGGGCACCGACGCCGGCGGCCACGGTCACCCCGCCAACGCGCTCGAGCCGGCGCTGCTGGTCTCGGCCGGAATGACGCCGATGCAAGCGCTCCAGGCGGCCACGGGCCGGGCCGCCGAATGCCTCGGCCTCGAGGCCGAGATCGGCACCATCCAGAAGGGCAAGTGGGCGGATCTCGTCTTCGTCGACGGCGACCCGCTGCGAGACATCACCCTGCTCCAGGACAAGCGTCGCATCAAGCGTGTGATCAAGGGCGGCGTCAGCGTCCGCGGGTAGCGGCCGGCCCGCATCCAGCGAGCGCACGAGGATTAGTCATCCCGGGCGGTCGATTGCCCAAGAGAGAGGCAGTCGGGTCGAGGACGGCCGCGCGCCGCGGGCTCCCGCGCTTGCAGAACCACTACTTAGTCGGCGGCGCTTGCGTGGCGTGGTCCTTGCTGTTTCGCCCTGGTCTCCGGGCGCGGATGCCGTCGCCAGAGGGATAACTTATCTCGTGAAGGAGCGGGGATGAGCGAGCGCGTGGGACGACTCGATCGTCGTGAACTCTTGCTGGGCGTGGCCGGGGCCGGGACGCTCGGCGTGCTCGGCGCCGCCGGGCGCGCGTTCGGCGCCGACAAGCTGATCGTCGGGGTGATCTACGTCGGCCCGCGCGACGACTATGGCTACAACCAGGCGCAGGCCCAGGCGGCCGCGGCGCTGAAGAAGATGCCGGGCGTCTCGGTGGTCGAGCAGGAGAAGGTGCCCGAGACCACCGACGTGCAGAAGACGATGGGTTCGATGATCGAGCAGGACGGCGCGACGTTGCTGTTCCCCACGTCGTTCGGCTACTTCGACCCGCACATCCTCCGCATGGCCGAGAAGTATCCGAAAGTTCGGTTCGCGCACTGCGGCGGGCTCTGGACCGAGGGCAAGCACCCGAAGAACGTCGGCAGCTACTTCGGCTACATCGACGAATGCGAGTACCTCAGCGGCATCGTGGCCGGCCACACCACCAAGACGAAGAAGCTCGGCTTCATCGCGGCCAAGCCGATTCCTCAAGTGCTGCGCAACATCAACGCGTTCACGATGGGCGCGCGCACGGCCGACCCGAAGATCACGACGCAGCTGATCGTCACCGGCGACTGGTCGCTGCCGGTGAAGGAGGCCGAGGCCGCCAACAGCCTGATCGACCAGGGCGTCGACGTGATCACCTGTCACGTCGACAGCCCGAAGGTGGTCGTGGAGACCGCGGAGCGCCGCGGCATCTACGTGTGCGGCTATCACGCCGACCAGGCGGCGCTCGCGCCCAAGGGCTATCTCACCGGCGCCGAGTGGAGCTGGACCACGCCCTACACCACGCACGTGAAAGACGCGATGGCGGGCAAGCCGATGACCAACTTCATGCGCGGCGGGCTCAAGGACGGCTTCGTGAAGACGGGGGCCTACGGCCGCGCGGTGGCCGACCACGCGAAGAAGAGCGCGGACGTCGTGAAGGCGCAGATGATGAAGGGCGATTTCGTGATCTTCAAAGGCCCGCTGAAGGACAACACGGGCGCCACGATCGTCGCGGCCGGGGCCGCGCACAAGCAGACCGACGTGGTGCTGGAGCAGATGAACTATCTGGTCGAGGGTGTCATCGGCAAGGTCTGAGCTCGCGACCCAGGCGGCCGACCGCTCGGGTCCGTGGCGCCACGCCGCCGAAGCGCTGGTGATCCCCGTCGGGGCGCTGGCGGCGGCGATGATCGTGTTCGGCATCTTCATGGCCGCGCTCGGCCAGAATCCGCTCGAGATCTACGCGCTGATCTACAAGGGCGCCTTTGCGAGCGCGTTCTCGTGGCAGAACACGCTCTCGCGCGCGGCGCCGCTGATCCTCACCGCGCTCTGCGTTGCGCTGCCGGCGCAGGCCGGGCTCATGGTGATCGGCGGCGAGGGCGCGGTCGTGCTCGGCGGGCTCGCCGCCGCGATCGTCGGCCACCTCCTCGGCGGCGCCGCGCCGGCCGGCGTGAAGGTGGCGATGACCTTCGGCGGGATGCTCGTCGGGGGGCTCTGGATCGCGCTGGCCGGCGCGCTTCGCCAGTACCGCGGCGTCAACGAGACGATCTCGAGCCTCCTGCTCACCTACGTCGCGGTCGCCCTCTTCAATCACTTCGTCGAGGGCCCGCTGCGCGATCCGTCGAGCCTCAACAAGCCCTCGACCGCGAGCATCGGCGGCGCCAACATGATCGGCAACGTGCCGGGCCTCGACGTCCACTGGGGGCTCGCGTTCGGCGTCGCGTTCTGCCTGGCGATGTACGTGCTGGTTCGGTACACGACCTACGGCTTTTCGCTGCGTATCGTCGGGGGCAACCCGCGCGCGGCGCGTCTGGCCGGCCTGCCGGTGGGCGCGCTCGTGCTCACCGCGTGCCTCCTCGGCGGCGCCGCCGCCGGCCTCGCCGGCGCGGTCGAGGTCGCCGCGGTCCACGGCACGGCCAACGCCTCGCTGATCGCGGGCTACGGCTACGCCGGCATCGTCGTGGCCTTCATCGCCCGCCAGAATCCGATCGCGATCGTCCCCGTCGCGGTGCTGGTCGGCGGCTTGTCCGCGTCGGGCGGCATGCTGCAGCGGCGCCTCGATCTGCCGGATGCGACCGTGCTCGTCCTGCAGGGCATCGCCTTCATGCTGATCCTCGGCAGCGAGGCCCTCTACGGCCGGCTCAAACCCTTTCGCGCGGAGACGGCCTGAGCATGGTGGAGCTCGGCTGGTGGGGCGTGCCGATCGGCGTCGTGGGCGGCGCCATCAGGGTCAGCACGCCGTTTCTGTTCGTGAGCCTCGGCGAGTGCATCACCGAGCGGAGCGGACGGATCAATCTGGGTCTCGAGGGCATCCTGGTCATGGGCGCGATGAGCGGCTACGCGGCTTCGTACGCGAGCGGCAACCCATGGCTCGGCGTGCTCGCCGCCGGCGGCGCCGGGCTCTTGCTCGGCCTCCTGCATGGCCTCGCGTGCAACCTCCCGCGCGTCAACGACATCGCGGTCGGCATCGGCCTGATGCTCTTCGGCACCGGCCTCGCCTTCTTCCTCGGCAAGCCCTACGTCCAACCGAAGGCGCCGATGTTGCCGGCGATCCCGCTCGGCGCTTGGAGCAGCTCACCGCAGATCCAGGCGGCGCTCCAGGTCAATCCGCTATTCCTGATCGGCCTGGCGCTCGCGCTCCTGCTCACGTGGGCGTTCCGCAACACGCGCTGGGGACTCGTCGTCCGCATGGTCGGCGACAGCTCCGACGCCGCGCGCGCCATGGGCTACGCAGTACTCCGCGTGCGCACGCTCTCGACCGGGCTCGGCGGCCTTCTCGCCGGCGTCGGCGGCTCATTTCTGTCGCTCTACTATCCCGGGAGCTGGAGCGAGGGACTCTCGAGCGGCCAGGGCCTGATGGCAGTCGCGCTCGTGATCTTCGCGCGCTGGAACCCGATCCAGTGCTTCTACGCCGCGCTTCTCTTCGGCGGCGCCGGGGCGCTCGGCCCGGCGCTGCAGTCCGTCGGCGTCACGTCCGGCTACTATCTGTTCAACGCTGCGCCGTACGTCGTCACGCTCGGCATCATGATCGCGACGTGCTCGCCCCGTCGTACACTCTCTGGCGCTCCGGGCGAACTAAGTATCAACCGATGAGTGTTATCGCCCGACTAGGCTGTTCACGAGCGATCGCGACCGAAGCCGGGCGGGTGGCGCAGGGTCCGGCTCAGGTCTGCGGCGGAGTGGGACCCCCTCGTCCCGCCCGCAGCGCGAAGCGCTGCGAATCGGGCGA
The DNA here is from genome assembly GCA_035275385.1 of Candidatus Methylomirabilota bacterium. Classification (GTDB taxonomy): domain Bacteria; phylum Methylomirabilota; class Methylomirabilia; order Rokubacteriales; family CSP1-6; genus AR31. The sequence continues at coordinate 4,660 of DATEMW010000501.1, forward strand.
GCGGGTGACGGAGCCGCAGACCTGGGCCGGACCCTGCGACAGGCCCCGCCCGCCTCGAGCGCGAGTCGCTCGTGAACAGCCGGGTCGGGCGCCGACACGCGGGGCGTAGAACGGAGGACGCATGAGTAGCGCGACTGAGCGGTACGTGAAGTCTGAGCCGTATCCGTGGCCGTATAACGGCGATCTGCGGCCGGAGAATACGGCGATTGTGGTGATCGACATGCAGACGGATTTTTGCGGCATCGGCGGGTATGTCGATCGCATGGGGTACGACCTCTCGCTGACGCGGAAGCCGATCGAGCCGATTCGCGCGGTGCTGGCTGCGGCGCGAGCCGGCGGGTTTCACGTGATTCATACGCGCGAGGGGCACCGGCCCGATCTCGCGGATTTGCCGGCGAACAAGCGGTGGCGGTCGCGGCGCATCGGGGCCGGTATCGGTGATCCCGGGCCGTGCGGCCGAATTCTGGTGCGCGGCGAGCCCGGCTGGGAGATCGTGCCGGAGCTCGCGCCCAATCCGGGCGAGACCGTGATCGACAAGCCGGGCAAGGGGTCGTTCTGCGCGACGGATTTCGAGCTGATCCTGAGAACGCGCGGCATCCAGAACCTCGTGCTCACCGGCATCACCACCGACGTCTGCGTGCACACGACCATGCGCGAGGGCAACGACCGCGGATTCGAGTGCCTGCTACTCGAGGACTGCACCGGCGCCACGGACTACGGCAACTACCTGGCCGCGATCAAGATGGTCACGATGCAGGGCGGCGTGTTCGGCGCGGTGTCGCGCTCCACCGATTTCATCGCCGCGATCGGCAAGCCCGCGTGAGCGAGCACCCCGGCGCGACGTCGCACGGGCAGAGCCGCGCGGTCGAGGTCGAGATGCTTGGCATGACCAAGCGCTTCGGCGCCTTCACCGCGCTCGATGACGTCTCCCTGCGCGTCGAGGCCGGCTCGTTCACGGCGCTCCTCGGCGAGAACGGCGCCGGCAAGAGCACGCTCGTGAAATGTCTGGTCGGCTATCACCAGCCTGACGCCGGCGAGATCACCGTGGGTGGTCGCCAGCGCGAGATCCGCTCGCCGCACGACGCCCACGCGCTCGGCATCGGCATGGTGTACCAGCACTTCACCCTCGTGCCGAGCATGACCGTGGCGGAGAACCTCGTGATGGCGCGCGACCACGTGCCCGCCGTCGTCAACTGGAAGGCGGAGTGGAGCGCGCTCACCGCCTTCATGCGGACGGTGCCCTTCCGTCTCGACCTCGATCGGCCGGTCGCCAGCCTGGCGGCGGGCGAGAAGCAGAAGGTCGAGATCGTGAAGCAGCTCTACCTGCACCGCCGCTTCATGATCCTCGACGAGCCGACCTCGGTGCTCACGCCGGCCGAGGCCGACGAGGTGCTCGGCATGCTGCGCGCGATG
>DATEMW010000502.1:0-3233 GCA_035275385.1 Candidatus Methylomirabilota bacterium
CGGGCGGCACAACATCCCGATCACGCCGGGTCTTGCGCCCATTCGCGGTATTCGCGAGGACATCATTCGGTACTACTCACAATGCCTGGCCGAGCACGGCCATAAGCTGACGCCCGATCATCTGATCATCCAGGCGCCCGCCTACGTGGCCGACAGCAAGGCGCAGGCGGTGCGTGAGGCCGCGCCGTATGTGCTCTACTTCAATCAGACCCTCTTCAGTCACGGCAACGTCTCCGAGGCCGCGCTCCAGCGCGACGCCGGGTATCTCAGCGCGTCGTCGTTCGACTACGTGCGGCCCGAGAACATGCACGCGGTGTCCGGGGCGCGCGAGCGGTTCCGCGACATGACGCTGGCCGACGTGGAGCGCGACGCTGAGCAGTGGCCCTGGGGTACGCCGGACGAGGTGATCGAGCGGATCATCACGGCCGCTGACCACGCCGGCGCGTCGACCGTGCTGGTCAACATGAACCGCGGCGCGATGCCGCAGGAGATGTTCCTCGAGCAATTGCACCGGTTCGGCAGCAAGGTGCTGCCGGCCCTGCAGGCCCACACCGTCACCGCTCGATGATCGGCCGCCGCGCCGCGGCGGTGACGGCGGCCGCGTGCGCGCTCTCGCTGGCCTTCGTGCCTCCGGTGGGCTCCATCGCCTGGGCCGCCGACTCAACCTCCGAGATCGTCACCCGAGGCAAATACGTGTTCGCGACGGCCGGCGGCTGCGCCTGCCACACGCCGCCCGACGGGATCGGCTTGAACGCCGGCGGGACGAAGTTCGAGCTCTCCTACGGGATCGGCGTCGTCTACGCGCCCAACATCACGCCCGACGCCGAGACCGGCATCGGCAAGTGGACCGACGCGCAGGTGACCAGCGCGATCCGGCGGGGTGAGCGGCCGAATGGATCGAAGCTGTTCCCCATCCATCCGTACAAGTATCTCGGCGGCATCGCCGACGACGAGGTGGCTGCGCTGGTGGCCTATCTGAGGAGCGTCAAGCCGATCAAGTCGTCGGTGCCGCCGCGATCGCTGCGGATCCCGGTGCCGACGTTGACGATTGCCAATCCCGGGCGGGTCGCGCCGCGCGACGGCCCCGCGCGGGGCGCGTATCTCGCGGGCGGAGCCGGACACTGCACCGAATGCCACACGCCGCGGCGGTTCGACTTCTCGCCCGACGACGCGAAGTTCTTGGCCGGCGGCCCCGGACCGCAGGGGAGCGTCGCGGCCAACATCACGCCGCACGTCGAGACCGGCATCGGTCGCTGGACGGAGGCTCAGATCGCGCGGTTTCTACGAACGGGCGTGAAGCCCTCGGGGCTGGAAGCGTCCTCGCTGATGAAGACGGTCATCGCGGGCACGTCGGCCGGCTTCAAGGACCTGACCGAGGCGGATGCGGCGGCGATCGCCCATTATCTAAAGACCGTCCCGCCGATCGAGAACCGGGTGCGCTAGTCAGGCTGGCGAGGACGGTCCAGCCGCTTCGTTGGCTCCCTCGGCCGCGCGCTCAACATACAGCCAGTACGCCTCGCGCGCAGCCTTCGGGCGCCGCCTCGCGGCTGGATCGTTCTCGGCTGTCTGGCGGACTACTCGTCGCGGGCGCCCGATGTCCGCGACTTGAACTCGGACGGCACGTCGCGGCCCGCGTCGACGAACGCGCGGCGGATCGCTTCGACGTTCGGCGTGAAGATCGTCTTGCGGTTGTCGCGCGCCCACTCGTTCGAGCCGCGGGTCGTCTCGAGCGAGCCCTGGAAGCGGGGCATGACGTAGCGCGCGAAGAGCTCGTAGGAGCGCAGCGTCTGTTCGCGCGTCGCCCACTCGTGAGCGCGGAAGAGCAGGCCGCCGAAGCCGCCTCCGCTCTGCCGCTGCAGATGTTCGATGCCCTTCACGACCGTCTCGACCGAGCCGACCAAGGTCGTGCCCATCTTCACGCCCTCGGTCAGCGGATCGTCCGAGCGGCCCGGCGGGCGACCGAGCGTTTCCTCGAAGTAGGTGACGGTCTCGTGGCGCTCGGCTCGCTTGACCTGTCTGAGCGCTTCCTCGTCGTCGTCGGCCACGTGCACGTTGACGACGAGCCGCCATTCCTTCCGGTCCATGCGCTTGCCGTGCTTCTCGGCGGTCTCCTCGGCGAGCTTCCACTGGTTCGCGAGCGCCTCGGGCCCACCGGGCAGGCCGGCGCCGAGCGAGAGCACGCCGAGACCGTGTCGGCCCGCGGCGATCACGCCGGCCGGCGTCATCACGCTCGCGACCGCGATCGGGAAATGCGGCTCGGTGTACGGCGCCAGGTGCAGCCGCGCCTGGCGCAGCTCGAACCAGTCGGTCTTCATCGTCACCGGCTCTTCGCAGCGCAGGAGCTGCATGATCGCGTCGAGCGCCTCGTCCATGCGCGGGCGCTGGGTCACGGGCTCGATGCCGAGCATGTAGGCATCGGACACGAGCGCGCCGGGACCGCAGCCGAGCATCGAGCGGCCGCGCGTCATGTGGTCGAGCTGGACGAAGCGCTGCGCCACCAGCAGCGGGTGGTGATAGGGCAGGCTCGTCACGCCCGAGCCGAGCATGATGTGACGCGTGCGCTCGGCGGCCGCGGCGATGAAGATCTCGGGGGACGCGATGAGCTCCCAGCCGGCCGAATGATGCTCGCCGATCCAGACCTCGTCGTAGCCGAGATAGTCCAGCCACTCGATCAGCTCCATGTCGCGACCGAGGGCCAGGGTGGGGTTCTCACCGACTCGATGAAACGGCGCCAGGAAGATTCCGAATCGCATTCCCTTATGGGCCATAGTGGCTCGATCCTAGCACGCCGCGGGCCGATTGGCGTCCGAGGGCGAACGCGCCGCCGGAGTGCTACCATCCCGCTCCATGACAGACAAAGCGATCCGCGTGGGATTCGTCGGCGCCGGCGCCAATTCTCGGAAGCATCACATCCCGAAGCTCGCGGCCCAGCCGGGAGTCGAGCTGGTCGCCGTCGCCAACCGCACGAAAGCGTCGGGCGAGCAGATCGCGAAGGAGTTCGGGATCGCCCGCGTCTACGGCGACTGGCGCGAGCTCGTGCGCGCGCCCGACATCGACGCGGTGTGCATCGGCACCTGGCCCAACACCCACGCCGAGATCACGCGCGCGGTGCTCGCCGAGGGCAAGCACGTGCTCTGCGAGGCGCGCATGGCGATGAACGTCGCGGAGGCGCGCAGCATGCTCGAGGCCGCGCGGCGCGCGCCCGGGCTCGTCAAGCAGCTCGTGCCCGCGCC
>DATEMW010000503.1:0-9051 GCA_035275385.1 Candidatus Methylomirabilota bacterium
CGACCCGAAGTGGACGCGCAGCTCGCGGCGACGGCGCTCGCCGTCGTCGGCGGCCCGGCCGCGCCCCCGAGCGAGGCGCGCGAGTGGATCGACGCGATGCAGCGAGGAGTCCAGGCGGTCCAGGGCGCGCTCGCCAGCAACGACCAGCTCCGGCACGAGGCGCTGGCCGCGCGCCTGGACAACGAGCGGCTCCGCGCCGAGATCGACCGGTCGTCCAAAGAGCTGAACGAGCTCGACGCCATCCTCGCGCGCGCGATCGAGCTCGTGAACGATCTCCGCTCCCGCCTGAACCAGGACCCGAACCGCGCCGCGACGCGGTAGCCGTCCCGCCGGGCTCGCCCGGCGCCTCCCCGCCGCGCAATGACACGGTCGGCGCCAAAGTGGTAGCATCTCGCGGCCGTCGCTTTTAGATGGCGGTGCGCGTCGCAGGCCGTCGCGGGGCTGGGGCCCGCCGGCCGAGGGGCGCTTCTAGTCAACAGGAGGCTTCCAGAAGATGCTCGTCCAGAGTCGCGGGCTTCGTGACAAGTACTGCATCGTCGGCGTCGGTGAAACCGAGTACTCGCGTGCCTCGGGGCGCACGACACGCGCCATGGCCGTGGAGGCCATCCGCAAGGCCATACTCGACGCCGGGCTCAAGGCCGCCGACGTCGACGGCATGCTCGACTACCAGGGCGGCGACTCCACCTTGGCCAACAGCGTCGCGTCCGATCTCGGCATCCGGTTCAACTTCTACATGGACGTGATGGGCGGCGGCTCGTCGACCGAGGCGCTCGTCGGCCTGGCCATGGGCGCGATCGAGGCGGGCATGTGCAACACCGTCGCGATCTACCGCTCGATGAACGGCTATTCCGAGTTCCGCATCGGCGGCACCGGGGCCCGCGCGGCCCAGCCGGTGCGCGGCCTCGACCTCGCCCAGGTGCCCTACGGCATGCGCAGCGCGGGCCAGAACTTCGCGCCGACGTTCATGCGACACATGTACGAGTACGGCACGACCTCGGAACAGGTCGCCCACGTGCGGGTCGCGCACAGCAAGCACGCCTCGCAGAATCCCAAGGCGCTCATGAAGCAGCGCGTGACGGTGCAGGACGTCGTCAATTCGCGCTGGGTCGTCAAGCCGCTGCACCTACTCGACTGCTGCCTCGAGACCGACAACGCGACATGCATCATCGTGACCTCCGCCGAGCGGGCGCGCAATCTCCGACACCGTCCCGTGCACATCATGGGCGTGGCGGGCCGCGTGTCGAAGCCTCGGCTGGATTTTCACTGGGCGCACGGGCCCATCTCGCGCGTGGCGGGCTACTACGCCAAGGACATCATCTTCCCCCAGGCCGGGATCGGGCCCGACGACGTCCACATCACCGGGTCGTACGACGCCTTCACGTTCACGACCATGCTCCAGCTCGAAGAGTACGGCTTCTGCAAGAAGGGCGAGGGCGGCGCCTACGTGTCGAGCGGCATCATCGAGCTCGGCGGCAAGCGGCCGAACAACACCTCGGGCAGCCACCTCTGCGAGGGCTACACACACGGCATGTCGATGGTGATCGAGAACGTGCGCCAGCTTCGCGGGACCGTCGACGACTACTGTCCGCGCGCCGCCGAGGGCGAGCACACCTACGACTACTCTCCGGGCCACTGCCGCCAGGTGAAGAACGCCGAGATCACGATGAATCTCGGCTGGGCGATGCCCGCGACCGGCAGCGCGCTCATCATGCGGCACTGAGTTCGGGCGGCCGCCCGAGGAAAGACAAGGAGCTCCGATGCCTCAGCCAGTTCAGTACCGCGGCATGGCGCTGATCGTCCCGGACAACGACAGCGAGTGGAAAGAATTCTACGAGCACGCGCGCGCGCATCGCCTGGTCGTCCGCAAGTGCAAGGCCTGCGGGCTCATGCGCTATCCGCCGACGCACGCGTGCCCCTGGTGCATGGAGCTCGGGTGGACGTGGCACGAGGTGTCGGGGCGCGGCACGATCTATTCGTACGAGATGGTCATGCACGCGATCCAGCCCGGCTTCAAGGAGATCACGCCCTACGCGGTCGTGCTGGTCGAGCTCGACGAGCAGCGCGGTCAGCCGACGCCGGACGAGGCGTTGCGCGTCATCGCCAACCTCGTCAAGCCGGACTTCACGCCCGAGGCCGAGGCCAACGTGCAGATCGGCCGCCGCGTCCGCGTCGCGTTCCAGGATCTCGCGGACCACATGGCGCTGCCCCAGTTCACGCTGAGCGACGAGCCGCCGGTCGGCCGCGTCTGGAGACTGCCGGAGTGAGATTCGGCCTCGGGCTCTCCGTCCAGCATCTGCCGGAGGACCCGCAGGCCGTCCGCTTCCGCGAGCACGTCGAGCAGGTGCGGCTCGCGCGCGCGGTGGGTTTCAGCTCGGTATGGGCGAGCCAGCACTATCTGTCCGACCCGTTCACGTACTTCCAGCCGATCCCGACCCTCGCGCGACTCGCCGCCGACGCGCGCGGGATGATTCTCGGAACCGGTGTGCTCTTGCTTCCCCTGCTCCATCCGGTCGACGTCGCCGAGCAGCTGGCGACCCTCGACGTGATCGCGGACGGCCGGCTCGTGTTCGGCGTCGGCCTCGGCTATCGAGACGTGGAGAACCTCGCGTTCGGGCACGACCCCAAGCAGCGCGTCGGCCGCTTCGTGGAGAGTCTGGAAGTCGTCGAACGGCTCTGGCGCGGCGAGCCGGTCGACTACGAGGGACGGTACTTCACCCTGCGCGGCGCGCGAATCTCGATGCGTCCGATGCAGAGCCCGCGGCCGCCGGTGTGGCTGGCCGCGAACGGCGACGGCGGCGTGCGGCGCGCCGCGCGCCTGGGCGACGCGTGGCTGATGAATCCGCACGCCACCCTGGCGACGCTCGAGCGCCAGCTGGCGCTGTTCAAAGCGACGCGGCGCGAGGCCGGCCGACCGGCGGCCATCGAGACGCCGCTGATCAAGGAATGCTACGTCGCGCCGGACAACGCGACGGCGATCGCCGAGTCGGCGGCCTTCATCGGACCGAAGTACGCCGCCTACCGGCGCTGGGAGCAGGACAAGGCGCTGCCGGCGGGCGAGAGCTTCGACGCCGGCTTCGGCGAGCTCGCGCGCGACCGCTTCATCATCGGTGATCCGGCGCGCGTCGTGGACGAGATCGCGCGCTACCGCGAGCGACTCGGCGTGACGACGATGATCTTCCGTCTGCAGTGGCCGGGAATGGACCAGGAAAAGGTTCTCCGCTCGATCCGGCTGCTCGGGCAGAAAGTCCTGCTGAAGTTCCTGTCGAGCTAGCGCAGGAAGTACACGAAACCCGTGTAAGTCCTGCTCCGAGCCCACCGCGGCCCGGACGCGGCGTGAGCGCCATCTGCCGCTCGCCTCGGCGCTTTGATCGGTGGCATCGCCCTTGCCTCTCGCCCTGCAGCAGGAGGCGACGCACGTGAGCCTATCGACGCCGCTCGAAGGTCCGATCACGCTCGTCCTGGCCCTGGCCGTCGGCCTGCTGCTCATGCTCGCCCTGGTCGGCAAGCTGTCAGACCTACGCCTCAAGCGCGATGGCGAGGCGATCGCCGTGAAGGGGCTGATCGCCGACGCGCTCGATCGCGACCCGGAGCTCCTTGGATTGCCGTTCTCGGCCGCGGTGCGAGTCCCGCTCTTGCGAGGCAAGCCCGTCGTCATCCGCATCAGCGGCGAGGTGCCCTCCGACGAGCTCAAGCGCGTCGCGCTCCGTCGCGTGCAACACACCGCGAAGGCCGAGCTGCTCGTCCGCGTGCGCATCCGCTCGCGGATCGGCGTCGCGCCGGCGGCGACGTTGCTCGGAAGAGCGCGATCGCGTTGACGCCCGTTCCTTCACGCCTGCTCCTTTGGCCGCTGACGCCAGGGCGCGCAACCCCCGATGCGCGCGCGTCGAAACAGGCCGATCGAGGTGGTCAATGGCTTGATCAAGCCCTGAACAGCTGACCGGCTCGCCGGGCCCGAGGCAAAGCCGCAACTACTTGAAGTTCCTGCCAATTTTGCTTGGCACCCTGTTTGCCATTTCCTCTCTCGCGGACGGGCCGCATCGATCATTCGATTGGAGGCATCGATGGCGCCGGAGAGCCCAAAGGGCGACTACCTCGATTTCGAGCTCAGCATCTGGGCGGAGGGTAGCCGCTACTACGCGCGGGTGACCGACTCCCCGGTCGGCCCGTCGAAGGCGGTTCCCCTGGCCTCGTTCTTCGAGAACCGCGAGCGGCTCGAAACGCTGCTGCTTCGCGTCGAGAACGCGATGCTGCGTGGGGGCGGGAAGGTCCGCGGCCCGCTCTCGATCGAAGAACGAACCCTGCAGGAGTTCGGGCACAACGTCTTCGACATCGTGTTTCGTCAAGCTCAGCCGATCGCGCTGAGCTACGCCCAGAGCCAGGAGAAGGCCGCCGAACGCAAGGCCGGCGGGCTGCGGCTGAGCCTGCGCATTCAGGAGCCCGAGGTCGCGCAGCTGCCGTGGGAGTACCTGTACGACGCGGCCGAGCGCGAGTGGCTCGGCCTTGCGTACCGATCCCCGATCATTCGCTATCTGGGCGGCGAGCAGGCCGACGAGTCGCTGCTCGTCGAAGGGCCGCTGAACATCCTCGGAATGATCGCGAACCCCGGCGGCGATTGGGAGCGCATCGACGCCGAGCGGGAGCGGCGCATTCTCGATGAGGCCATCGGACCTCACCAGAAGGCCGGTCGCATCAACTTCTCGTGGATCGCGGGCGACACCGAGGAAGACCTGCTCAAGGCGATCAACAAGGGCTCGTGGCACGTGTTCCACTTCATCGGCCACGGCGGCCTCTGGAAGCCACAGCCGGGCGAAACCGCCGAGCCGGAAGGCTTCATCGTGCTGTCCGACGGGCAAGGCGGCGCGCGGGAAGTCCGCGCCAGTACCCTCCGCGTTCGGCTGAGCACGCGGACGAACTCGCTGCGCCTGGTCGTCCTGAACTGCTGCGAAGGCGCGCGGGGCACCGCGGACGACGGCCGCGCCAGCCCCGCGGCGGCGCTCGTCCAGTGCGGCATCGCCGCGGTGGTCGCGATGCAGTTCCCGATCAGCGATTCGGCGGCGATCCAGCTCGGCGGCGGCTTCTACGACAAGCTCGCCGACGGCTGGCCGCTCGAGGCGGCGCTCACCTTCGCCCGTCAGATGATCCAGGTGAAGTGCCCGACGGAGTGGGGAATCCCGGCCCTGTTCACGAGCGTCAAGACCGGGCAGCTCTTCGGCGGGTTCCGGCCTCTCGCCCCCGGTACGGCGCCCCCGGTCGACTCCGACACCGCCAAGGCACGCGCGCGCCTGCGGGAGCTGTTCCGTGTTTGACCCGCAGGCGCTCCACCACCCCTGGTTCGCCGCCGAGTTCTTGCTCAGCCTGGTGCTCGTGGCCGTCCTCGCCGGCGAATGGTTCAACCGCCCGGGCGCGATTCGCAGCCAGACGACCGCCGCGAAGTATCACGCCGGATTGCAGGTCTATCGATTCGGCCTGGCTCTGGTCTATTGCACGGTCGCGCTGGCGCTGGCCTCGCGCGTGCCTCCGACCGCCGTCGTCGTCGGGATCATCGTGCTCAGGAGGGCGCCCCTGATCGGGCGGCTCGACGTCTGGGGGCGTTACGCCTTGCACTGGCTGATCGGCGCGCGAAGCGAAGCCTACCGCCTCGCCGATACGCTCGTTCGCGCCCAGCTTCACGCGCCCGAGGCGGAGCGCGAGGTGGCGCTCGTCCTTCGCTTGCACGGCTTCGATCCGGACGAGGAGACGATTCCGGCCGCCGAGCCGATGCGCCGTCTCTGGCTCAAGGCGGCGGTGATCTTCCATCAGATCCGCGGGTGGGCCGACGATCCCGGCTACCGTCGCTTCGTCATAGGCGCGGCGACCGAATTCGACGTGCTCCGGCAGCGCTTCGACCAGCTGTCGATGAAGGTCGTGCGGGTCTCTGAGACGGTGGATCGCCTGGCGCTGTGGTCGCCGATACCGTCGGACGCGCAGGCGTCCGACGACGGAAGTACGGCGCGAGAGATCATCACGCGGCTCTACGCCGATCTGCGTGAGGACATCGCGTTCTTCCTGAGGAGCACGTGTCTCTTCGTGGCCCACGGAGTCCTCGCCGTGTCGGCCACCCCGGGCGGTCGGCGACGGAGGCTGACGCAGATCGGCTTCATGCTGCCGCCGAACCGTCCGACGTTGAGCGTGCTCGCCTGGGCGTTCGTGACCTACGTCGCGATCTTCCTGGCGTCCAGAGGCGTCAATCTGCTGCTCGACGAGTCGCACGAACCGCACGATCAGATCTGGAACGGACTTGTGCGGGCGGTCATGATCGCGACGGTTCAGGTCGTCGCGATCATGGTGGCGATCCTGCCGAAGTTCCGGTTCGGCTTCGCCAACGAGGATCTCCACGGCCGCGTCCCGCTCTGGTTCGTCCTCGGCGCGGGGATCGCCGCGGTGCTGGTCGCGATCCCGATCAAGTTCTGGTTCAACTTGCTGATCTACCCAACTCCGACCCAGGCTCTCGGAGCGGTTTTGACCGGCTACCCACGGCTGCTCACGCCATTCGTCACCGCCGCGACGTTCGCCTATCTCGTCCAGGACAGCCGGTGGTCCACCCTGGCATCCCGGGCCCACCGCCGCCTCGCCGACGCGCTGGTGTTCACTGCCGCGACGCTGTCGACAACGATGGCGACGCACTGGATCCTCCACCACCTCGGTTTGGGCGGGCGGAGTCCGCTGGAGCTGAAGATCGCTGTCGCCGTCGCGATTGGCGTCGCGATCGGCGCGATGGTGCCCGCCGAGTGCCGGCGCCACTACCTCGACGTGCGACCGGCTCGTCCGCCGGTCCGCGAGAAGACCGCCCCGAGTGGGCCGCTTGCCGCGGCGCGGCCCTAGGAGATCGCTATGCCCTTCTATCTGCACCAGTGGGTGTACAAGGACGCCACGGTTCGCGACATGGTCGTCAAGCCCCAGAATCGGGAGGACATCGTGCGTGTGGCCTCGGAGGCCTTCAAGGGCCGCCTACTCCACTTCTATCTGAGCTTCGGCGAGTACGACGGCGTTTGCATCTCCGAGTTCCCGGACAACCAGACCGCGATGGCCTTTCTGATGCTCGTTCTCGGTCAAGGCGCGGTCGAGCGCATCAAGACAACGGCGCTCATGTCTCCGGAGGAGGCGCGCGGCGCGATGGAACTGGCACACGAGGTTCTGACCCGCAGCTGAGACCGGGGCTGACCCCGGTCAGGAGGGACCCTTTTGATGTCGCGTCAACCCATGCCCGATGTGATCGTGTTCTTGCCCGGCATTCTCGGCAGCGTCCTCACGAAGGACGGCAAGGACGTCTGGGGGCCTTCCGCCGGCGCCGTGCTCGGCGGCCTCATGAGTCTGGGCGGCAACGTCAAGGCCCTGGCGCTCGACGGCGACGATCCAACCGTCGACGATCTCGGTGACGGCGTCGCCGCGACCCGGCTCGCGCCCGACGTGCACCTCATCCCCTACGTGTGGAAGATCGACGGCTACTCGAAGGTTCAGGCGGCGATCACGCAATTCTTCGACGTCCGCGAGGGGCAAAACTATTTCACGTTTCCCTACGACTGGCGCCGCGACAATCGCGTGGCCGCCCGGAAGCTCGCCGCCCAGAGCCAGCGCTGGCTCGCCGACTGGCGGCGGAGCTCGGGCAACGCCGACGCCCAGCTCATCCTGATCGCTCACTCGATGGGCGGCCTCGTCTCTCGCCACTTCATCGAGGTGCTCGGCGGCTGGCGCGACACGAGGGCGCTCCTGACGTTTGGCACGCCGTACCGCGGATCGCTCAATGCGCTGCAGACCCTGGTCGAGGGCGTCCGGAAGGGCCCGTTCGGCATCGTGGACCTCTCGGCATTCGTCCGGTCGCTGACGTCGATGTATCAGCTGCTCCCCATCTATCCGTGCTACGACCACGGCACGGGGCGGCTCGAGCGCATCGGAGAAACCTCGGGCATCCCGAACGTGGACGCCGAGCGCGCCAGTGCCGCGCTCGCGTTCCACCGCGAGATCCGCGATGCGGTGACCCGAAACGTACAGGACGCGACCGATTCGACCGAACGTTATCGCATCAGCCCGATCATCGGGATCGAGCAGCCGACGCTTCAGTCGGCGCGCAACGGCGCGTCGAAGGTCGAGTTTTTGGGGAGCCACGACGGGCGCGACGACCGCGGCGACGGCACCGTGCCTCGCGTGTCGGCCACACCGATCGAGCTCGGCGCCGACGGCGCGATGTACGCCGGCGATCGTCACGCCTCGCTCCAGAACGCCGATCCGGTGCTGATCCAGCTGAAGGGTTTCCTCACGAATCTGTATCTGCCGCTGGGCCAGTTCAGGGCCCCACTGCCGACTCGCGCGCAGCTCGGCCTCGATGTCGAAGACGCCTACTGGAGCGACCAGGACGTGACGTTCACGGTCAGGTCGTCGCGCGCCGGCAATCAGCCGATCCGCGCCGTCGTCGAAAACTGTGCCGACGGCGAACGCCGGGGCGCCGCCAGCCTGATGATCGGATCGAATGGGCCGGCCAGTACCCGGCTCAAGCCTCTCGAGCCCGGCGTGTATCGACTGCGCGTGTCGGGGGACGACACGGTCGATCCGGTCTCGGACGTGTTCACCGTGTTCGATCGCGCGACCGCGTGAGGGAGGGCACATGGCGCTGATCCGCTGGTGGCCCACACCGTCGATCGTCCTCGTCGACGCCCGTCAGAGCCTGGGCGACATCGTCGCGCTCGGCGTCGCCGCGCCGGGACGCTGGATCGTCCTGGAGCGGCACGAGCCGTGGCGAACTCAACCGTACTTCTACGCGTTCGTGCTCGACGAGCTCCAGGATGTCCTGCGGCGGCGGCCGCAGGCGCGAACGCTCACGGCGCTCGAGGCGCTCGACCTGCACGAGACCGGTGAGAGTCGGGCGGTGCCCGCCGGCGCGATGTCGACCGACGAGCCGGCCCCGACCGACCCGGCGTATCCATCAGCGGCACGTGTGGTGACGCTCGCGCTCAGCGGGCGGCCGGTCGAGATCGGGCAGCTCTTCGAAGGCCACCGAGGCCGCCGAGCCGCTCCGCC
>DATEMW010000504.1:0-7792 GCA_035275385.1 Candidatus Methylomirabilota bacterium
TCAGATGCGCGATCTGAAGATGATCACGGCCGACGAGTACGAGCGCTCGCGCCGGACGCCCGTCAAGGTCCGCTCGCTCGTGAGCCCCGGACAGTCGGCGCCGTACTTCGTCGACTACGTTCGCCAGGAGCTCGAGCAGCGTTTCGACACCGGCGTCGCGCGCCCGCGTGGCGTTCGCATCGTGACCACGCTCGACCTGAGCCTGCAGCGCTTCGCCGAGGCCGCCGCCGTGCGCGGTCTCGACCGTCTCGAGTCGAGCGTGTCGCCGGGATATCGGCGCGACCCGACGCGACGCCTTCAGGTGGCGATGGTCGTCGTGGACCCGGCCACCGGCGAGATCCGCGCCCTGGTCGGCGGCCGCGACTATCTCACCAGTCAGTTCAATCGCGTCACATCCGCGCGCCGTCAGCCGGGCTCGGCCTTCAAGCCGATCGTGTACCTGGCCGCCTTGCGCGTGCCGGAGGGCGGGGCGCCGTTCTTCACCGCCGCCTCGCGCGTGGAGGACCTGCCCATCACGCTCGAGTCCGGGGGCCAGCCCTGGAGCCCCCGAAACTCCGAGGACCGGTACGAGGGCATCGTCACCGTGCGGCAGGCGCTCGAGCAGTCGCTCAACTCCGCCACCGTCCGCATCGCGCAAACCGTCGGGCTTCCCGCCGTCATCGAGATGGCGCGGGCGCTCGGCATCCAGGGCCAGCTGGCTCCCGTGCCCGCGATGGCGCTCGGCGCGTTCGAGGTGACGCCGCTGGAGCTTGCCCGTGCCTACGTCCCGCTGGCGAACGGCGGCGTACGGCCGGCCGCGATCTCGGGGATCCGCAGTGTCGAGTTCGGCGATGAAGAGGTCAGGCCCACGGGGCCTGAGGAACCGACGCGGGTCGTGTCGGCCGCGGAAGCCTGGCTGGTGACTTCCCTGCTCAAGGGAGTTGTGAACTCGGGCACCGCCCGCGCCGTCCACGACAGTGGATTTCCCGATGTCGTCGCCGGCAAGACCGGTACCACGAACGACGGCCGGGACGCGTGGTTCGTCGGCTACACGCCTCGGCTGCTGGCGCTCGTGTGGGTGGGCTTCGACGGCGGCGATCCGCACGGGATGAGCGGAGCGCGCGCCGCGTTGCCGATCTGGATGGACTTCATGAAACAGGCGATGGACGCCTATCCACAGCCCGGCTTCGAGGTTCCGCCGGGTATCTCGTTCACCGATGTCGACGTGAGCAACGGCAAGCGAGCGGCTCACGGATGCCCCGTGGTTGCGCGTGAAGCCTTCCTGACCGGGACCGAGCCGCCGCTCTGCGACGAGCATCGCGGTGTCGTCGATCACGTGATCGGGGGCTGGAACCGTCTGAAAGAGTGGTTCCGAGGCTCGTCCAAGGAGCCCAAGGAGGGCCAACCTCAAGGCGACCGTTAGTGTTCGGATGCCTGACGCATGCTGGACGCTCGTGTAAATATTACAAGGTACTTATTGCGCTCTGCCGGCTCGGTATTACGCTGCCGTAGTCTCTCAATACAAAGAAACACCTAAAAAGTCCGCAGGTACCGCCGCACCTCCCCTCTCTGGCATGCCCGATGCTGACCGGGGGGCATCGCGAGCTACGAGCATAGTTCGCGGGAGGGGCAACGTGCGGGCACTAGCAGCGATGATGGCGATGACTCTGGTGGTGCTGACGGGGGCATATGTCACGCCCGCGTCGGCCCGGGTCGTCCGCATGGAGACATCGGTTAGTCTGACCGACCGCTCCGACCCCGCGGTCAAGCAAGCCCTCAAGGAAGCGTTCGATACGTCGATGCGCGGCGCCGTGGCGATGGGCTTCACGCGCATCCGAGTAGACGGATTCCAGGTTCGGCAGGACACCGTGGTGCTCGCGACGGTTGCGACGGACGAGGACGACGATGACGAGACCTCCGACAATACGAGGGTCCAATGAACCCGACAAAGACGATGATGTGCTCGCGGTGCCACGCCCTGCGCTGGGTGGAAGATTGGAAGGAAGACCGGGACGAGATGATGTCGATCGTCCTGGGGCCCTGCGGGCACATGGTGGCGCGGCCCGCGCGGCTCGAATGGACGGTTCCGATGTGGCGCGATTCCCACGTCCGGCTCGCCCAGGTGAGCCCCGAGCCCGCGAGGCTCGCAACGTCATGAGCAAGAGTCCCCTGGGGTACACTGAGGCCTCGAGCGCCACCCCGCCGGGTGGCTCGCGACCCGAATCGAGCGCCGCGTCCGAGACGATTGGCTCCGCCGCCGCCTCGGAGCGCTTTGGCCACACGGATCGGATGAAGGATCATCGAATCCTGGTCGTCGACGACGAGCCCGCCTCCCGCAAGGGGCTGCAAGAGCTTTTGACCGTCTGGGGGTACGAGGTCAGCTCGGCGGCGGACGGCCAGGAGGCGCTGGAGCGCGCCGCGGTCCGGGCTCCCGATCTGGTAATCGCCGATCTCGTCATGCCCGGAATCGACGGGCTCGAGCTGCTCACACGGCTCAAGCGCGACTTTCCGACCACGGCCGTGGTCTTCCTGACGGGTCAGGGCAGCATCGAGACGGCCGTGCAGGCGATCAAGGACGGCGCGTACGACTACCTCACGAAGCCGGTCGATCCGACGCGGCTTCAGCTGCTGCTCGACCGCGCGCTCGAACGCTCCGAGACGGTACGCGAGGTCCAGCTCCTGCGCCGTCAGCTCCGTCAGCGCGGCGCGTTCGGACGCCTGCTCGGCAGCTCGCGCGGCATGATGGAGGTCATGCGGCAGGTCGAGGTATCGGCGCCGACCGACGCGACCCTGTTCATCGCGGGCGAGAGCGGCACCGGCAAGGAGCTGGTCGCGCGCACCGTCCACGAGCTCTCGCCTCGCCGCCGCGGGCCGTTCGTCGCCGTCAACTGCGCGGCGATTCCAGAGACCCTGCTCGAGAGCGAGATCTTCGGCCACGAGCGCGGCTCGTTCACCGGCGCCGTCGAGCGGCGTCAGGGCTGCTTCGAGCTCGCCGACGGCGGCACCTTGTTCCTCGACGAGGTCGCCGAGATGCAGCCGGGCACGCAGGCGAAGTTCCTCCGGGTGCTCCAGGAGGGGCAGTTCCGTCGGCTCGGCGCGAAGGCCGAGATCCATGTGAACGTCCGGGTGGTGGCGGCCACCAACAAGGAGCCGGGGAAGGCGCTGCAGGACGGCACCCTGCGTGAGGATCTCTACTATCGGCTGAACGTCTTCGCGATCAATCTGCCGCCGCTGCGCGACCGGCTGGAGGATCTGGGCGATCTCGCCCAGGCGTTCGTGGAGGAGTTCAACGATCGGCACGGGCGCAGCGTTCGGGGCGTCGACGAGACCGCGCTCGACGTGCTGCGTCGCCACCGGTGGCCCGGCAACGTGCGTGAGCTGCGCAACGTGATCGAGCGCGCGGTCATCGTCTGTCCGAGCGACGTGGTTCGCGCCGAGCACCTGCCGCCGCTCGGCACGCCGAGCGAGCCGGTGGTGGCGGCGACCGAGGCCGATCTGGTGCTCCCGATCGGAACGACCGTGGAGGACGCCGAGAAGGAGCTGATCTTGCGGACGCTCAAGCAGACCGGAGGCAACAAGACCCGCGCCGCCGAGGTGCTCGGCATCAGCCTCAAGACCCTGCACAACAAGCTCCACAAGTACAACGCCTGAGAGGCGCATGCGTCTGACGCTTCGCGCGCGGCAGGTCCTGGCGCTCGCCGTGGTGGTCCTGCTGGTCGTGGTGGCGTCGACCGTCGCGCACCTGGCGAACGTCGCTCGGATCGCGATCGGCTCCGCCGCGGACGAGGGCCAGCTGATGGCCAAGCAGCTCTATCATCAGAGCGCCCGCGTCGTGGCCGCGGCGCCGACGTCCTCGCCGGCCGTGCTTCGAGAAGATCCGGGCATCCGCGCCCTGCTCGAGGGCATGGTCGGCTACTCGCACACCGTCGTCTACGCGGCCATCGTCGATCCGTCGGACAGGATCCTCGTCCACAACAACCCCAAGCTCGAAGGCGAGATCTTGCCGCCGCGCGAGAGCCTCGCCGAGCTCAAGGCGCGCTCGACGCTCGGGGTCGTCGCGTCGCTCTTCGGCTCGCCGGAGGTCTACGAGGCGCAGGTGCCGATGCGTCAGGGCGAGCGCCCGTTCGGGACGGTGCGGGTCGGCGTCTCGACGAGCCTCCTCAAGCAGGCGCTGACGCAGGCCGCGCTCTACAGCCTGGTGATCGCGCTCGTCGCGCTCGGGATCGCGGTCGTCGCGGGGCTAGTCGTCGGTCATTTCCTGATGCAGTCGCTGCGAACGATCGCCAACGGCATGGATCGCCTGGCCCGCGGCGAGTACGGCGCCACCGTCGACCTCACGCGCGACGACGAGCTGGGCGAGATCGCGGCGCGGGTGAACAAGCTCGGTGAGCGGGTCCATGCCGAGCAGTCGCACTGGCAAAGCGACCGGGCCAGGATGGAAGGCATCCTCGACAGCCTCGAGGACGCCGTGATCGTGCTCAACGCCAAGCGCGAGGTCGTGTTCTGCAACCAGGCGGGCGAAGAGCTGCTCGGCCAGTCGCTCACACCGGCCGGGGACGGGCTCGTCGGTCACCTGTCGAGCGACCATCCGCTGGCGCCGGTCGTCGCCGAGCTGTTCGACGCCGACGTCGAGCGCCGCAACGCGGCGGTGAAGGTGCGCGATCACGACGGCCAGATTCGCGAGCTCGCGGTTTCGAGCTATCGCATTCCCGACGGCGAGCGGGCCGGCGGGGCGGTGCTCGCGTTGAGGAACCTCGAGCCCGTCCGCGCGGTCCAGTCGCTGGTCACCTATTCCCAGAAGCTTGCGGCGCTCGGCCGATTGACATCGGGTGTCGCCCACGAGGTCAAAAATCCACTGAACGCGATGCGCATCCACCTCGAGCTCTTGAAGGCGCGGCTCGGCGGCAGCCAGCCGGCCGTCCGCGAGAACCTCGACGTGATCGCGCAGGAGATCGTGCGCCTCGACCACGTCGTCCAGGGGTTCCTCAAGTTCGCGCGGCCGGAAGAGGTGCGGCTGGCGCCGGTCGACGTCAAGGCGCTGCTGTCCGAGGTGGGGCGACTCATGACGCCCGAGGCGGCGCGCGCGGGCGCGCGCATCGCTGACGATGTGGTGCCCGATCTGCCGCCCGTGGCCGGCGACGCCGAGCTGCTTCGGCAGGCCCTCACGAACCTCGTGACGAACGCGGTCCAGGCGATGCCCAGGGGCGGCACGGTGACGCTCGGGGCTCGGCTCGGCGCGGACGGCTCGATCGAGCTCCGCGTCGCCGACGAGGGCGTGGGTATTCCGGCGCAGGACCTCGAGAAGGTGTTCCGCCTGTACTACACGACGAAGGCTCAGGGGTCCGGAATCGGACTCTCGATGGTCTATCGCATCGTGCAGCTGCACGACGGTCGGATCGACGTCGAGTCGGAAGTCGATCGCGGTACGGTGATGATCGTGACGCTCCCCGTGGCTTCGTCGGGCTGAAGTCGTGATCAGGCGACTCATTCTGCCGGCCGCGGCGCTCTTGCTCTGCTGCGGCTGCGCGTCGACCGAGCCCGCGAAGAAGCCCGCCGCGCAGCCGGCACCGCCGAGCGTCGCGACGCCCACCCCCGCGCCAACCACGCCGGGCTCGGCGCCCCGGCCGAGCGCGACGCAGCCTCCTGCGACACCGCTGCGGCCCGAGGTCTCCGCGGACGAGGAGCACCGCCTGGTCGAGAGCACGAAGCAGAGCATCGGCGACGTCGCGCGCGCCCTGGCCGAGCTCGAGGGGCGCCAGATGAAGCCGCCCCAGCAGGAGGCGCTGCGGACCGCCAAGAACTTCCTGGATCAAGCGCGCAGCGCCCTGGATCAGCGGGACTATCAGCGCGCCGCCAATCTCGCCAGCAAGGCTCGCACGCTCACCGACGACGTGGCGGGCACGACCAAGTAAGCCGTACGAAGTAGTTCTTTCACGCCCGCGCTATCCGGGTTTTCCCTGCCGCGGCCCAACGCCGTGGTTTCCGGCACTTGAGCTCCGCCCCCGCGCGCGTCGATCCGGGCACGCTCGTTGCTCAGATAGAGGAGCGGGAGGCGTGCATTGTCCCTGAGTATTCTTGTGGTGGAGCGCGAGCGTCACGCCCGTGAAGGGCTGAAGGCGATCCTGTCCGCCGACGGCCACGACGTGAAGGTGGCCGAGGACATGTGGGCCGGCTTCGCGTCGATTTTCTCGCGGCCCTACGATCTGCTCCTGCTCGACGACAACGTCCAGACCGAGCGCCACGTCAGCCTGAACGTGCTCGACCTGCTGCGATTCGCTCGCCGCTACGAGCCCGACACCCGCGCGGTCGTCATCACGAGCTTCGACGAGCATGCGCACGGCTACTGGACGGAGGAAGGCGTGGTGGCCGTGCTGCAGAAGCCGCTCGAGCTGTCACGGCTCCGCGGCCAGCTGGACCCGCGTCCTCACTGACCCGGCTCGATCTCGTCGTTCCGCCCGTCGTCCCCTTGACTCCCGGCTCCTCGCCCGGTTAGGCTCCCCGCGATCGCTCGCGCGTCGCGCCCCGGCTCCGACGTAGCTCCCGATCGGCGCGCATACGGCTGATCCAGCGCGACTTTCCACTTGTCAGTAGACGCGCCGCGGCCGGCGGGCTGAAGGCGGCGGCGGCGCGCGCACGACCTACGGAGGAGGCAGATGATCTCGCCGCGATGGATCTCGCGTCTCACGATTACGCTGGCCGCCTTCCTCGTCCTCGCCGTGGTGCTGCGAGCGGGGGCGGCGCCCTCGGGCACCCCGATCAAGATCGGCGGGACGCTCGCGCTGACGGGCCCGCTGGCCGCGACGGCGCTCCTGCACAAGATCACGGCCGAGATCTACGTCGAAGAGCTCAACCGCGGCAACGGCCTCCTGGGCCGACCCGTCGAGTGGATCGTGCTCGACGATCAGTCCAAGCCCGAGGTCACGCGAAGCCTCTACGAGAAGCTCATCACCGTGGACAAGGTCGATCTGCTGATGGGGCCGTACGCGACGGGCGGGATCATCGCGGCGATGGGTGTGGCCCAGCGCTATCAGAAGCTGCTCATCCATCACAGCTTCGGCATGCCGCACCTGGCGAAGTACGACATGCAGTTCCCCGCGGCGCCGTTCGGGCCTGAACCGAATCGCACGGTGCCGTCGATCCTGTTCGATGCGGTCGCGGCGACCGCGAACCCGCCCAAGACGGTCGCGATCGTGACGAGCAAGTTCCCCTCGGCGCAGTTCCAGTCCTCGGGCGCGCGCGACGTGGCCACGCAGCGCGGGCTCAAGGTCGTGCTCTACCTCGAGTACGAGTTCGGCACGCGCGACTTCGGGCCGATCGCCGCCCGCATCAAGGACGCCAACCCGGACTTGCTCTGGGTCGGCGCGCTCGGCCTCGACGGCAACCTGGTGCTGGAGGAGCTCAAGCGCCTGGACTACACGCCGCGCCGGCACTATCACCTTTTCCCGGCGCCGGGTCCGATGGCGACCTCGCCCGACGCGAAGCTGGCGCTCTCGCACACGTTCTTCGAGGAGCATCCGCCGTTCACGAGTAATCCCGCGGCCGCCAAGTTCGCGGCGCTTTACCACGAGCGCGCCGCCAAGGCCGGCGTCCCGTACACGAACGTCGACACGCAGGCCGCCGGCTCGTACGCCGCCTGGCAGATGCTCGAGGCCGCGGTGACCGCGACGAAGGGCCTCGACGACAAGGCGCTCGCCCAGTGGCTCCGCAAGAACCAGGTCCAGACGATCGTCGGCCGCTTCCGGTTCGACGGCACCAACAACTACGGCGACGACCTCTCGAGGGTCAAGCAGGTCCAGGACGGCAAATGGGTCGT
>DATEMW010000505.1:0-10502 GCA_035275385.1 Candidatus Methylomirabilota bacterium
GAAGAGAGCGTGCGTGGGCAGACGGCGCCGTCGCTCGCCGGGTATCGCGAAGCGCATTCATCGATGCCGCGAGCGGGACCGGACGGGTGGCGTCGCGGGGCGGACCCCCGCGGACGGCGAAGTGGGCCCCCCTCGTCCCGCCCGCAGCGCGAAGCGCTGCGAATCGGGCGAGCGGGTGACGCAGCCGTCCGCGGGGGTCCGCCCCGCGACGACAGGACCCGTCCGTCTCGCGCGTGGTATCGATGAATGGGCACGAGCTACCCGGCGGTCGCCAGCGCAAGCTTGCCGCGCCAGCGAGCAAGCAGCGCGGTACGGAGAGCCCGATTAGCAGGATCCGAAAGCTCGCGGTCGCGCGCGATGATGGCGGTGGCCTCGCGTCGAGCCTCCTCGAGCAAGCGGGTATCCTGCAGCAAATCCGCCGAGCGAAACTCGGGAAGCCCCGACTGCCGCGTGCCGAAAAACTCGCCAGGCCCGCGAAGCTCGAGATCGACCTCCGCGATCCGGAAGCCATCGTTCGTCGAGGTCATCGCGTCGATCCGGCGCTGCGCTTCCTCGGTGAGCCGGCCGGACGTCAAGAGGATGCAGTACGACTTCCACTCGCCGCGGCCGACGCGACCGCGAAGCTGGTGCAGCTGTGAGAGGCCGAAGCGCTCCGCGTGCTCGATCAGCATCACCGCGGCGTTGGGCACGTCGATGCCGACCTCGATCACCGTGGTCGAAACGAGCACGTGGATCTCGCCGGCCTTGAAGCGCCGCATGATCGCGTCCTTCTCGTCGAAGCCGAGCCGTCCGTGCAGCAGACCGACCACGAGGTCCGGAAAGACCGCGTCAGCGAGATGGCGCGCCATGTCGGTCGCGGCCTTGAGGTCGAGCGCCTCGGACTCCTCGACCAGCGGGTACACGACGTAGATCTGGCGGCCGCCGGCGATCTGCTCGCGCAGGAACTTGTAGATCGCGCGCCGCTTGCCCTCCGAGCGCGCCACCGTCACGATCGGACGCCGGCCCGGCGGCAGCTCGTCGAGGACCGAGACGTCCAGATCGCCGTAGATCGTGAGGGCCAGGGTGCGCGGAATCGGCGTCGCGGTCATCACGAGGAGATCGGGGTGCTCGCCCTTTCCGCGCAGCCGGGCGCGCTGCTCGACGCCGAAGCGGTGCTGCTCGTCGACGACCGCCAGTCCCAGACGCCTGAATTCGACGCCCTCCTGGACGAGCGCGTGAGTCCCCACGACACACTCCACCTCGCCGGCCGTGACCGACGCGCGCCGCGCGGCGCGGTCGCGCGGCTTGAGCGACGACGTCAGGAGCGTCACGCGAACGCCGAGCGGCTCGAGGAGCTGGCGGAAGGTCATGAAGTGCTGCTCGGCGAGGATCTCGGTGGGCGCCATCACCGCGGCCTGATATCCGGCCTCGACCGCGGTCAGCACGCCCAGCGCCGCGACGATCGTTTTGCCCGAGCCGACGTCGCCCTGGAGAAGACGATGCATCGGGTGCGGCTCGGCCATGTCGCGCCGGATCTCTTCCCACACCCGCTCCTGCGCGCCGGTCAGCTTCCACGGCAGCCGCGCGCGCAGCCGGGCCACCAGATCGCCGCGCGGGCTCATCGCCAGCCCGCGTGCGCGGCTCACGCGGCTTCGCAAGATCGCGAGCCCGAGCTGCAGCAGGAGCCCCTCGTCGAACGAGATGCGGTGGCGCGCCGCCGCCAGCGCGGCGTCGGTCTCGGGAAAGTGCGCGTCGCGGACCGCCTGCGCCAGCCCGACGAGACCGCGCCGGGCGCGGACGGCCTCCGGAAGCGTCTCGGCGACGTCGGCGGCGTGCGATTCGACCAGCCGCCACATCAGGGAGCGCAGCGCCCGCTGGGGCAGGCCTTCGGTGAGCGAGTACACCGGCACCAGCCGGCCGGTGTGCAGCCGCTCGTCCTCGCCGTTCTCGACGATCTCGTAGTCGGGCTGCTGCAGCACGATCGCGCCCTTGTAGCGCCCCACCCGGCCATGCAGGACCAGCTGCTGACCGCGCTTGAGCACGCGCGAGAGATACCGCCAGCCGAACCAGCTCGCGGTGGCATAGCCGCTCGCGTCGCGCAGCATCACCGTGAACGGCACGCGGAAGCGCCCGGGCGGCGGCGGGCTCACGCCGACGATGACACCCGCGCACGTCGCGGCCTGGCCCGGGACCAGCGAGCGGAACGAGGTGAGGCGCGTGCGGTCCTCGTGGCGGAGCGGCACGAAGAAGAGCGCGTCCTCGACGGTGCGAAGCCCCTTGCGCTCGAGCTGGCTCGCGCGCTGCGGCCCGACGCCCTTGAGGAACTGCAGCGGCGTCGCGAGGTCGGTCGGCGCCGCGTCGGTTTGCTTCATGCCGGTCCCTGTGCTATACAGTGCCTTCGGCTCGTTCCTCGGAAACTCGACTCCAGGGAGCACAAATGGCTCAGCGCTGCGATGTCTGCGAGAAAGGCCCGTCCGTCGGGAATACGATCAGCCACGCTCACAAGCTGACCAAGCGGCGGTGGCTTCCGAATCTGGTCTCGATGCGCGCCGTGATCAACGGAAGGACGCGACGCGTCCGCGTCTGCACCCGCTGCCTCAAGGCGGGGAAAGTCACGAAGGTCATTTAAGCACACGCACAAACGGGAGGGGGCGTTGGCCCCCTCCCGCATGGTCAATGGTGGGAGGCTGTCACCCCCCACCAGCGGAAATCCGTCACTTACTTCTTCTTCTTCTTGGCCTTCTTCTTCATCGAGCGTCTCACCTCCTCTCACGTGAAAATTCGATGCCACCGTCGATGAGTTACTTGCCCTTCTTTTTCTTGGTCGCCTTCTTCTTGGCCATCAAATCACCTCCTTCCACGCTCGGTCAGTAGCCCATTGCTTCACGGCGCAGGTGTTCGGCCTGCTCGGCTCCGCGACGCTCGTAGTGCACGAGATCGGCGTAGAGCTGCGGGAGCGACACCACTCTGAGCCCGCCCTTCTCGAAGGCGCCGTAGAAGACGCCGAGGTCGTACGGCGCGAGGAAGTGCAGCGCGCCATCGGCCTCCGCGGCGGGCCGCAGCCCGAGCGCGCGCGCCACCGGCTCGGGATCGCCCTCGAGGTAGCCATGCACAGCCGGCAGTCTCAGGCTCGGCGCCAGGAGCGCGGCGCCGGCGTTCAGCGTGAAGGCGTATCGACGCCCTTCCGCGCCCGCGACGCGCGCGATCTCGGCCATGAATTTCCGCGTGACCCGCTCGGGCGCCAGGTACGACGCCTGGTCGTTCGCGCGATACGTGTAGGACTCGCACCACGCCTCGAGCAGATCGGCCGGCTTGGAGAGCCGGAACCGCTGGCTGTCATCGCGCTCGACCCACGCCAGCTCCTCGAGCCGCTTGATGACGTTGTGGGAGTGGCCGAGGCTCACCTCGGCGGCCCGGCCGAGCTCTTCGAGACGCCACGCCCGGTGCGGCTCGACGAGCAGCACCCGTACGACGCGGGTCGCGCGGGGCGCGAAGAGCGCGCGCAGGGGCCTGGTCGAGGGGCGGACGTTGCGCTTGCCCTCTTTCTCGATCAGCACGTTCTCGAACGCGAGGTAGCAGTTGCCCGAGAGATCGACGTAGCCGAGGTTGTTGCTCTTGAGGATCCGGGAGCTCTGCGGGCCGATATAGACGGCGGCCGCCATGGGATACGCGGTCGGCAGCTCGCGACGGATTTCGTTGAGGCGGGTCACGGCGGCCCGAATCTGCCGGGGTTGTCCGAGGGGCTTCACTTCAACCACGAACGTGTGCTCCTGACCGGCCATCTGGAATCGCACTAGCAAATCCGCGACTTGCCCGCCAACTCTGGTGTCGGCGCTCTCCTCCCAGCCCTTCGCCTTCGGGAGTAGCTCCCGGAGTCGCTGGGCCACCTGTCGCCGAACCTCCTCGGATTTCAGCATGTTTCTCTTGCTCCGAACATTTCAGCATCTGCTGAAACCATAATGACTATTGAAACTTCCTGTCAAGCACAAACTTACAAATCGGAGCTAGAACAGTCGGCGAGTGATCGTACCGGGCGTTACCGCTTGGCGAGAGTCTCGAGCGAGCGACGCAAGCGCTGGTGCCGATCGAGCCGTCGCGCGTAGCCCATCTCGGTACCGCCGCCCTTGGCGCGCATGATCGCGACCAGCGCTCGGCGATCGGTGGACGACCACGCATCGAGATCGGGAACGAGCGCGGCCACCAGCGACATTCGATCGAACGCGCGCCGCTCGGCCGGCGGCCACGAGGCGCGCCGCGAGGCGCCCAGTGCTCGCCCGACTCGCTCGGCGGACTCGCGCGTCGCCCGGGCGCGGTCGCCGCCGAACTGCTGCGCGACGTAGCGCGCGACCAGCCCCGAGACGTCGCTCGCGCGCAGGCGCTGCTCGGGAACGGCGTGCCCGCCCGACAGGCTCAGGAACACCTCGGCCGCGGCCAATTTCTTGAGCGTCGGAATCGGCGAGCGATAGGCGGGATCGGCGGCGATCTTCGCCTCCTCCTGCCCGAGCGTACGGACGACGTCGGGATCGCGCGGGCGGAATCCGAGACGATGATAGAAGTAGAACGACCCCGAGCGCAGCGCCTCGGTGCTCTCGTGGCCGAGCTGATATCGATCGATCACGATCGTCCGCATCCCGAAGAGCCAGCGATACGCGCGCAAGAGCTGCATCGCGAGATACGCCGATTCGCCCTGACGAAACGACGGAAAGATGTTGATGGCGAAGTCGAGCGCGCCGAACAGCGCCCACCCGCCGCCGTAGCTGACGGGCACGCCGTTCTTCAGCACGAGGAATCCGTAGTAGCCCTCGAGCGGCAGCCGAAAATCGGGCTGGATGCCGACGAAGACCAGGCGGAGCCCGCGCCCCGCGTCGCCGATCAGCACGTCGTCGGCGTTCGGGTACGAGAAGGCGTGAAGCTCGCGCTGGCGCGTCGCCATGGCCAGGCGCGCGGCGTCGATCAGCCTTTCGGCGAGCGGCCACGGCGCGCGCCGCAACGGCACCGGCCGGCGGAGCGCCTCGACGAGATTGGCCGCGCTCCGGTCGAGGCCGTCCGCGTGAAAGAACGTGGACTCCGGCGGGATCCGCGCCAGGGTCCGCGACCCGCCGGTCCCCCGCGGCCGCCAGAGAATCGGCAGGCTCACGCTCTCGAAGAGCCAGTCGCGCGTCTCCTCGGGAAGGCGCGCGCGCTCGAACACTTCGAGGAGCAGCTGCAGGTCGGTGATCCGCCGTCCGCCCTTCGCGACGCGAATCCACTCCCGCCACCCCATCCCGCCCTCGCTGAAGGCGTCGCCCTCCGCGGTCGTCGCGAGTAGGGACAGCGTCTCGTCGAGCCGATCCTCTTCCGTGAAGGCCGGCCACGCGACGTCGCTCTGGCGCGGGAATCGCGACGCGAGCCAGCGCGCCATCGGCAAGCCGAAGGGATAGTCGAGCGTGGTGTTCGTGATCCCGGAGTCGTGCAGCCGCCGCCGGGCCGCGGCCCCGAGCCGGTCGATGCGGGCGCCGAACGCGGCGAGCGCGCGGTCGACCAGCTCGAGGATCTTCGGGGCGTCGGGATGCGCCTGGAGAAAGCAGAGCGCTTCGTGCAGCCGCAGCAGGGTCGCGGGATGACGGACCACGGCGCCCTCGAGCTCGATCAGCAGCGCCCGCTTTTGCTCCTGGTCCCCGGGCGCGTAGCGGGCGACGGCGGCGGCGAGAGCCTCGACCAGGTGGAGACCGCGCGGTGCGCGCTGCAAGCCGTCGCGGGGCTGGGGCCCCGCCGGCTGAGGCGCGCCTATGACAGGAGCACTAGGGTTCGGAGCCCTCAATGCGCTCCATGGTCTCGTCGTCGAGACCGAAGTAGTGACCGAGCTCGTGGATGACCGTATCGCGCACGAGCTCGGCCATTTCGGCCTCGTCGGCGCAGTCCTCCTCGATCGGTCCCTGATAGATCGTGATCGTGTCGGGCATGACGTTGCCGTAGCTCGAGTCGCGCCGCGTGAGG
Organism: Candidatus Methylomirabilota bacterium; assembly: GCA_035275385.1. Taxonomy (GTDB): domain Bacteria; phylum Methylomirabilota; class Methylomirabilia; order Rokubacteriales; family CSP1-6; genus AR31. Next base: position 5,956 of record DATEMW010000505.1, read on the forward strand.
TCGATGCCCTGGTAGAGCCCGTAGAGGGTGTCGGGCGGCTCGATCCCGAGGTCGGCGAGGGTCTCGTCGTCGGCCCAATCCTCGACGACGACCGCGATGTTCGCGATCTTCTCCTTGAACCGCTTGGGCAGGCGGCGCATGGCCTTCTCGACCAGCGCCTCGAACTGACGTCGCGTCATCGACTGGGCCTCGCGGGCGACGTGGCAACCCGCGCCCCGAGGGGCACTAGAGCCCTCGGACGCGCTCGACGTTGATGACGTCCCGGACGTCGCGGATCGCCGCGATGATCTCCTGAAGCTGTCGGAGGTCGGCGACCTCGACGACGAAGTTGTTGATCCCACGCCGGTCGTCGGTCACGGTCACCTCGGCCTTCGTGATGTTGCCGTTGCGGGCCGAGATCGCGCCGGTGATCTCCGAGAGCAGCCCCGGCCGGTCCTTGCCGATGTAGACGGCGATTCGCACGGGGCGCTTGCCGGGCTCCTCGACGTCCCACTCGACGTCGATCAGCCGCTCGCGGTCGAGCACGCTCTTGGCGACGGTCAGGCAATCGCGGGCGTGCACGGTGAGGCCGCGGCCGCGCGTGATGAAGCCGACGATCGGATCGCCCGGCAGCGGGTTGCAGCAGCGCGCGAAGCGCACGAGCAGGTCGTCGACGCCGCGGATCCGCACGCCGTCGACCGGCGCCGGACGCGTCGCCGCGGTCTTCGGCTTGTCGGGGGTCTCGAGCAGCGCGTTGGGCGCCAGCTTGTTCAGGACCTGGTGCACCGAGCTCTTGCCGTAGCCGAGCGCGGCCATCAGGTCGTCGGGGCCGGCGAAGCCGAAATCGGCCGCCGTCTTCTTCATCTCCTCGCCGCCGAGCAGCGCCACCGGATTCAGGCGGTACTTGCGCGCCTCGCGCTCGAACATCTCACGTCCGAGCTCGATCGAGCGCGCGCGCTCCTCGACCTTGAGCCACTGGTTGATCTTCGCCCGCGCCCGCGTCGACTTGACGATCTTGAGCCAGTCGCGGCTCGGATGCTGGTTGGGCGAGGTCACGATCTCGACGATGTCGCCCTGCCGGAGCGTATAGCGCAGCGGCACCAGCTTGGCGTTCACCTTGGCGCCGACGCAGTGCTCACCGACCTTCGTGTGGACGGCGTAGGCGAAGTCGAGCGGGGTCGCGCCGTCGGGGAGCGCCTTGACGTCCCCCTTGGGCGTGAACACGTAGACTTCGTCCGGAAACAAATCGACCCGCACGGTGTCCATGAACTCGCGCGGGTCTTTCGTGTCCTGCTGCGTCTCGATCAGCTGGCGCAGCCACACCAGCGACTCGTCGAGCTTGTCCTTACTGGTCTTGCCGGTCTTGCGCTCCTTGTAGAGCCAGTGGGCCGCGATGCCCTCCTCGGCGATCCGGTGCATCTCGCGCGTGCGGATCTGGATCTCGACGGGATCGCCCTTGGGGCCGATCACCGTCGTGTGGAGCGACTGGTACATGTTGACCTTCGGCATCGCGATGAAGTCTTTGAAGCGTCCGGGCACCGGCTTCCACAGTGAGTGGATCACGCCGAGCGCGCCGTAGCAGTCACGCACCGAGGCGGTGATGACGCGGACGGCCGTGAGGTCGTAGATCTCGTCGAACTCGCGGCCCTGGTCGTGCATCTTCTTCCAGATCGAGTAGAAGTGCTTGGGCCGGCCGCGAATCTGCGATTCGATCCCGACCTCGGCGAGCTTTCGCTGGAGGATCGCGATGACCTGGTTGATGTCGTTCTCGCGCTCCAGGCGGCGCTTGGCCACGCGCTTCTGCAGATCGACGTAGTCGGTCGGATTGAGCGTGCGCAGCCCGAGATCCTCGAGCTCCGCCTTCACCTTGGCCATGCCGAGCCGGTGGGCCAGCGGCGCGTAGATGTCCAGCGTCTCCTGCGCGATCTTCTTGGCCCTGTCGGACGGCAGGTAGTCGAGCGTGCGCATGTTGTGCAGGCGGTCGGCCAGCTTGATCATGAGCACGCGCAGGTCGCGCGCCATCGCGACCAGCATCTTCCGGAAGTTCTCGGCCTGGCGCTCTTCCCGCGACGAGAACGCGAGCTTGCCGATCTTGGTGACCCCGTCGACCAGCTCGGCGATCTCGCCCCCGAACTCGCGCTCGAGGTCGGCCTTGGTGGCGGTAGTGTCCTCGAGCACGTCGTGGAGGAGCCCGGCGGTGACCGTCGTGACGTCCATCTTGAAGTCGACGAGGAGGTTGGCGACCTCCAGTGGATGGCTGAGATACGGCTCGCCGGAGGCTCGCTGCTGACCCTGGTGGGAGGCGGCCGAGAATCGGTAGGCGCGCTCGAGGACGTCGAGATCAGCGCCCGGCTGATACTTCGGAATCTCCTCGATCAGGGTCTCTAGCTGGGTCACGTGAGCAAAACCTCTGGTTGACCAACTAGTTTGACACGCTGATCAGGCTTTGGCCACCGCTTTCTTGCCGCGCCGGAGGCGTCCCTCGACGTGATTCGTCCAGTCGACGACGAGCGCCGCGGCGACGTAGGTCGTGGAGTACGTGCCGGTGATGACCCCGACGAAGAGGACGAAGGCGAAATCCTCCAGGGTCTTGCCCCCGAAGAACAGCAGGACGGCCGCCGAGAAGAACGTGGTCAGCGACGTCAGGATCGTGCGCGACAGGGTCTGGTTGACCGCGTCGTTCATCTGCTGGGCGAACGTGCGTCCGCGGGGAACGGACTTGCCCCGGTTCTCCCGCAGCCGGTCGTAGGCGACGATCGTGTCGTTGACCGAGTAGCCGATGATCGTCAAGAGCGCCGCCAGCACCGGCAGCGAGAACTCGCGATTGGTGAGGGACAGGGCGCCCAGGCAGACGATGACGTCGTGGAAGACGGCCACGACCGCGGCGACGCCGCCGCGGAGGTCGAACCGCCAGGCCAGGTAGATGGCGATCCACACGAGGCCGCCCAGCACGAGGTACACGGCCTGAAGCTGCAGCTCCCGGCCGACCTGGGGCCCGACGAACTCGACCCGGCGGATCTCGAACTTGCCCAGCGACGACTCGGCGGTGAGCGCGCTCTGGACGCGCCCGGAAATCTCGTCGGAGCTGACGTTCTCGACCAGCGGCATCCTGATGATGTACTCGCGGTTGTCGCCGAACTCCTGGATGACGCTCTCGCCCAGATGGATCGTGCCGAGGCTCTTGCGGATCGCGGCGACCGTCGGCGGCTTCTCGAATTGCACCTGGATCAGCGTGCCCCCCGTGAAGTCGAGGTCGTAACGGAGACCTCCGTGGTAGGCGAGCGCGCCGAGCCCGATCAGCGTGAACACGGCCGAGAGGATGTAGGCCCACTTCCGCTTGCCGATGAAGTCGTAGTTCGGGTTCTTGAAGAGCTCGATCATGCCGCGGCGCCGCTCCGGATCATATCGAGATCGTTTCCACCTTTCGCCGGCCCATGTAGAGCAGATCGAAGAGCAAGCGCGTGAAGAAGTACGCGGTGAAGAGGCTCGCCCCGAGGCCGATGAACAGCGAGACGCCGAAGCCCTTGACCGAGCTGGTCCCGAAGGACAAGAGGATGACCGCGGTACCCATGACGGTCAGATGCGTGTCGACGATCGTGCGCAGCGCCCGGCGGAATCCGGCCTCGATCGCCGCCCGCGGCGTCTTGCCGACGCGCATCTCCTCCCGGATCCGCTCGAAGATCAGGATGTTGGTGTCGACCGCCATCCCGACCGTGAGCGCGATGCCCGCCAGGCCCGGCAGGGTCAAGGTCGCGCGGATCGCGGCCATGCACGCGAACAGGATCAAAAGGTTCAGGCCGAGCGCCACGTCCGCGACCAGGCCCGAGAGCCGGTAGTAGACGAGCATGAACACGAACACGACCAGCGAGGAGCCGGCGATCGCGATCAGCCCTTGACGGATCGAGTCGGCGCCGAGCGAAGGGCCGACCGTGCGCTCTTCCAGGATCACCACCGGCGCCGGCAACGCGCCGGCGCGGAGCACGATGGCCAGGTCGCGCGCGTCCTCGACCGTGAACTGGCCCGTGATCACCGCGCGCCCGCCCGGGATGCGCTCGTTGATGCGCGGCGCCGAATAGACCGTGCCGTCGAGGACGATCGCCAGCCGCCGGCCGACGTTCTGCTCGGTGACCTCGCCGAAGATGCGAGCGCCGGTCGCGGTGAACTCGATCGCGACCTGCCAGTTGCCCATCGAGTTCGGATCCGCCTGCACCTCGGCGCGGGTCAGCTCGGCGCCGGTGAGCAGGCTCCGCCTCTGGGCCACGTACGGGATCTTGCGCTCGGCCTTCGTCTGCTTGTCGATCTCCCGGCCGTAGAGGACCTCGGAGGTCTCGGGGAGCTGTCCGGCCAGGGCCTGCTCCACCGGCGTGCGCTCGTCGAGCAGCTTGAACTCGAGCAGCGCCGTCTTGCCGATGAGGGCCTTCGCGCGCGCCGGGTCCCGGAGCCCGGGCAGCTGGATCAAGATCTTGTCGGCGCTCTGGCGCGTGATGATGGGCTCGCTCACGCCGAACTGGTCGATGCGGTTGCGGATCGTCTCCAGGCCCTGGCGGACGGCGTCGTCGCGCAGCTGC
>DATEMW010000506.1:0-2311 GCA_035275385.1 Candidatus Methylomirabilota bacterium
CTCGAGCAAGGCGAAGTGGCGGGCGCCCCAGGGCTGGCTCGTGTCCACGGTCACGTCGAGGATCGGCGTGCCGAGCCGGGCCTTGACCGGCACGGTGAGCCATCGCGGGCCTTCGGGTGTCTTGATCCGGTTGCGGTTCTGCCAGCCGTTCTTCACGTACTGGACGGTGTCGAGGAAGATGAACACGTCGGCGGTAACCCATTTTGCAAAGTAGCCGAGCCACGGCGCGTAGTGAGGTTGGTGGATGGCGAGCTTCATGGGATCACAAGCGCCTGACGAAGATCGGGTTGGTCAAAAGGCGGCCGGGGCCACGCACGTCGAGCCGGTAGAACGTGGGCGAGCCGTCGAAGACTTCGCGGTGGACGGCCCGTAACGGCAGCGGACCGGTCCACGCTCTCACGACCGTGCCGTTCCGCACGAGCGTCACCCTGACGTCGCGCGGCGGTGTACCCACCGCCGCGATGTCGACGTTGATCTCGAGCGGCGCCGATTCGGCCACGCGGAGTGAGCCGCCCGACACCGCCGTCGAGGCGCCGGCGTGGAGGGAGAAGTCGTCGAGCACCAGCTCGGCGCCGGCCTCCTGCTCGACGGCATAGAGGCGCCCGTGCTTCAAGGCGTCGAGCAGGGCACGCTCGGTACGCTCCTCGACCAGGAAGACGCTGCGAATCTTGCCGAGCGTCTTGCCGGCCGTGAATCCGTGGAAGCCCGACTCGCCGACCGCCCACGGCGCTCGGCTGCGGTCGCCCGCCGCGAACTCGCCGAGCAAGCGGTCCCACGAGCCGCCGGGCCGATCGATCCGCGTCGTGTCTTCGTAGACGGCGCCGAACGCGGTGTAGCGCGCGGTTCGCATGAGGTCGTCGGGGTACGGCAGTGTCGACCACGAGACCCGCACCGGCCCCATCCACTGCTCTCCGGCGTCGCGCGCCTCGGGGAACGACCAGACGATCGCGCCGCCCAGTCGATCGACGTAGTCGATCAGGTCCTGATGCGGCGCCAGGCCGAGGTCCTGGTACGGCGGGTATGGGTCGACGGTGAACGGCCAGCCGCGTACGAGCGCGACGATGGCGACCGCGCACAGGGCAGAGCCGGCGAGCCAGCGGCGCTGCTTGACCACCACCACGACCCGTCCGACCTTGCGGAGCGCGCGCCGCTTGAGTGTGAGCAGATAGATCCCCGGAATCAGGAGCACGCCGGGCAAGGCGTCGAGCGCCGACGACCAGTCGAACCCGCCGATCCGGTTGCCGGTCACCGGCAGCGTCCGCAGTGCGCCGTCGTCGAGGCCGAAGACCAGCATGTTCTTCTGCGTCTCGTGCACCGTCATGTCGAACGCCAGCGGCGAGCCGGTCCAGTAATAGTGCGGCAGCACCTCCACACCCGGGACGATCAGCACGCGCGGGTTCGCGGCGCGCGCCTGCGCGACCCGGCTCAGATAGCGCTCGATGCCGACGTCGAGCACCGAGCGCTCGTCGCGCACGGCGCGCGTCAGCGCTCTGAACGGCGGCAGGCCGTACTCGACGCGCAGGAGGTAGTTCTCGGTGAGGAGCAGCGCGCCGATCCCCTGCTTCTCGGCCATCGCGGTCAGCTGCTCGAGAGAGAAATCGCCGGTGGAGAGGTCGGAATGCACGTGGAGGACGGCCGGCAGCCGCTCGAGCGCGTGAGCGGCGCCCGAGAGGAGCCACGCGACGATGATCAGCTGAGCCACGCGGCGAATCACCGGAGCTCCTTGGCGCGGACCAGCGCCGCGTACACCGCGAGAAGCTTTTCGGCCGCCACCGCCGTCGAGAACGCCTCGGCCCGCGTCTCGGCCGCCTCGCCGAGCTTGCTGCGCAGGCCGGCGTCGCGGCCGAGCTCGATCAGGGCGGCGGCGAGCGCATCGGGGCTCTCGGGCTCGACCAACCGCCCGCACTCGCCGTCGACGATCACGTCGGGAATCCCCCCGACGGCCGTCGCCACGACGGCGAGCCCCAGGGCCATCGCCTCGACGATGACGCGCCCCATGCCCTCGTTGCGGGAGGGCACGGCCACGATGTCCGCTGCCGCGAGACACGTCGTGACGTCGTGGGTTTCGCCGGTCAGCCGGAGCCGGTCGCTCACGTGAAGCGATCGCGCGAGGGCTTCGAGGCCCGCGCGCTCGCCGCCGTCGCCGACGAGCACGACCCGCGCGGACGGGATGTGCGCGAGCAGACCCGGCAGCGCGCGCACGAGCAGATCGAAGCCCTTGATCGGGACCAGCCGGCCCAGGCCGACCACCACGAGCTCGCCGGGATCGAGGCCGAGCCGCGCGCGCGCCCGGGCCCGCGGCGGCGCCGCC
>DATEMW010000507.1:0-2045 GCA_035275385.1 Candidatus Methylomirabilota bacterium
GCGTGCTCGAGCTGACGCTCGTCCCTCTGGCGCAGCCGGACCGCCCCCAGTAGAGTAGGAGGCCGAGCCCCCGATGAACCGACTGATCCTTCTCGTCTTCGCCGTGCTCCTCGCCGGTCCCGCGTGGGCCCAGCAGCGTCCTGCCGCGCCCGAGACACGCCCTGCGCCGAAGGCGGATCCGAAAGGCGTCCTGCGCGCGATGGAGGAGGCGTTCAGCGCCGTCGCCGATCGCGTGACGCCGGCCGTCGTGCACGTCAGCACGGTCCAGAAGAAAGGCACGGGGGGCCAGGCCGAGGAAGCGCCCGAGCGCTTCAGAGAATTCTTCGGCGACGAGTTCTTCGATCGCTATTTCCGCCGGCGCCCGCGCGAAGACGCGCGCGCCACCGGCTCCGGTGTCGTGGTGGATCCGAAGGGATACATCTTGACGAACAACCACGTGATCGAGAACGCTCAGGAAATCATCGTGCGTCTCTCCGATCAGCGGAAGTTTACGGCCAAGCTCGTGGGCCGCGATCCCAAGACCGACATCGCGGTGCTCAAGGTCGACGCACCGCGCCCGCTGCCCACCGCCGAGCTCGGGGATTCGGATCACCTGAGGGTCGGCCAGTGGGCGATCGCGATCGGTAACCCGTTCGGCCTCGACCGCACCGTGACGGTCGGTATCATCTCGGCCACGGCCCGCACGCGGGTCGGGGTCACGCAGTACGACAACTTCATCCAGACTGACGCTTCCATCAACCCCGGCAACTCGGGCGGACCGCTCCTGAACATCGACGGCAAGGTGATCGGGATCAACACGGCAATCGTGGCCGCCGGCCAGGGCATTGGCTTCTCGATCCCGATCAACCAGGCCAAGGACGTGATGCAGCAGCTCATCACGCGCGGCAAGGTCGTGCGCGGCTGGCTCGGTATCGTCATCCAGGACTTGACCGATCAGCTGGCCGGCAGCTTCGGCGTCAAGGAGCGCGAGGGCGTGCTGGTGGCCGAGGTGATGAAGGGGAGCCCGGCCGAGACCGCGGGCCTGAAGGCGGGAGACGTCGTCGTCGACCTCAGCGGCACGCCGATCAAGGAGGTGCCTGACCTCCAGCGGCGGATCGCCTCGATCCGTCCCGGGCAGACCATGAAGCTCACGGTGATCCGTGACAAGAAGCCGGTGTCGGTCACCGTGAAGATCGGTGAGATGCCGGCCGACGAGCCGATGGTGGCCGAGGCGCCGGGCAACGACGAGTGGGGCTTGAATGTGGAATCGCTCACGGGCGATGCCGCCCTTCGGCTCGACCTACCGGTCTCGCGCGGGCTCCTCGTCACCGAAGTGCAGCCCGGGAGCCCGGCCGAGAAGGCCGGCCTGCGCCGCGGCGACGTGATCTTGGAGATCTCGCGACGCCCTGCCGACGAGCCGGGCACGTTCTTCAAGGCGCTCTCGGCGCTCAAGCCGGGCGAATCCGTGCTGATCTACGTTCACCGCGCGGGTGGCAGCGGTAGCGGCGCCAACCAGTACCTCACGATGGAACGCTCGCGCCAACGGTGAGCGGCGTGGACTCGCAGACCGCGCGCCGCGGCACTGTCCTCGTCGTCGATGACGAGGAGGGCGTGCGCGCCTCGGTCCGCGCGATCCTCGAGGAGACCTGCGACGTCCTGGAGGCGGGCAACGGCGTCGAGGCGCTCGAGGTGATGAAGGCGCACGAGATCGACCTGGTGATGCTCGATCAGCGGATGCCGGGCGAGCCCGGCATCGACGTGCTGCCGCGCATCAAGGCCGCCGACCCCTCGACCGTCGTGGTGATCGCGACCGCCGTGCGCGAGCTCCGGACCGCAGTCGAGGCGCTCAAGCGCGGCGCCTACGACTACCTGACCAAGCCCTTCGACGTCGACGATATCTTGATGCTGGCCCAGCGTGCACTCGACAAGCGTGCGCTCGAGCGCGAGGTGCTCTATCTACGCTCGGCGCTCGCCGGAGGCCCGACCGACGCGGGCGGCATCGCGGGATCGTTCGAGCGCATGGTGGGCCGCCATCCGGAGATGGCGCGTATCTATCAGCTGATCAC
>DATEMW010000508.1:0-3193 GCA_035275385.1 Candidatus Methylomirabilota bacterium
GGGAGCACCGCTCGACGCGAAGGCGCTCGCGGCGCGCGGGCTCGAAAAGGAGCTCCAGGGCGATCACGCCGGCGCCGTGGCCGATCTTCGCGCGGCGCTCGCGTCGGAGACCGATTCCGAGCGACGCCAGGGGATACGAAACCTGCTCCAGCTGCTGGACTCAGCCCCATAGCGAGCATTCGCGCGTTCGTCGCGATCCTGCTCGACGAGGCCGTTCGCCGCGAGCTCGATTCGGCGATCGAGTGGCTGCGTCCCGTCGCCCGGGACGTTGCGTGGATCGCCCCGGGGAACCTCCACCTCACGCTGAAGTTCCTCGGCGCGGTGCCCGAGGAGCGCATCGCGGCCATCGTCGCGGCGCTGGCCACGTCGGGAGCGGACCTGGCTCCGTTCGAGGCGCGGATCCGCGGTCTGGGCGCGTTCCCGTCGGTCGCCAGGCCCCGCGTGATCTGGGCCGGCGTGCTAGACGGCGCGCCCGAGATGATCGAGCTCGCCCGGCGCGTCGACGCGTCGCTGGCGGCGCTCGGGTTCGCCCGCGAGGAGCGGCCGTTTTCGCCCCACGTTACCTTGGGGAGGGTCCGGCGACCCGGGCGCGATCCCTCGCTCAGCGAGGCCCTCACCGGCGGCAGCGCACGGGAATTCGGCCGGATGCGCGTGCCGGGCGCGTTCCTGATGCGCAGTGAGCTCAGCCCGCGTGGAGCCCGCTATACCGAGCTGGCGGCGCTAACGCTCGGAGGGCCTGTCTGAGTCTTCCGACATTGACGGCCCTGAGAATGGCCACCTAGAATGGCCGAAAGCGATAACGAACGAAACGTGCAGTGGGCGTGCGAGGATAACTGAAGGAGAGTCGCATGGCTGAAGCAAAGAACGAGCGGCGGCAGGCCCTTGAGCTGGCGATCTCGCAGATCGAGCGGCAGTTCGGCAAGGGCTCGGTCATGCGCCTGGGCTCCAGTGGCCCCCTCGAAGAAATCGCCGTCATTCCGACCGGCGCCCTGTCCCTCGACGTGGCGCTGGGCATCGGCGGCCTGCCGAAGGGACGTATCACCGAGATCTACGGTCCGGAATCGTCGGGCAAGACCACTCTCGCACTCCACGCCGTCGCCGAGGCCCAGCGGCTGGGCGGCATCGCGGCGTTCATCGACGCCGAGCACGCGCTGGATCCGATCTACGCCAGAAAGCTCGGCGTCAACATCGACGAGCTCCTGATCTCGCAGCCCGACACCGGCGAGCAAGCGCTCGAGATCACCGAGACGCTCGTGCGCTCCAACGCGGTCGACATCATCGTCATCGACTCGGTGGCCGCGCTGGTGCCGCGCGCCGAGCTCGACGGCGACATGGGCGACTCCTTGCCCGGCCTGCAGGCGCGCCTCATGTCGCAGGCCCTGCGCAAGCTCACCGCCGCGATCTCGCGCTCGGGGGCGATCGTCGTCTTCATCAACCAGATCCGTGAAAAGATCGGGGTGATGTTCGGCAATCCCGAGACCACCACCGGCGGCCGCGCGCTGAAGTTCTATGCCTCTATCCGGCTCGACATCCGCCGCCAGGACGCGATCAAGCAGGGCACGGAGTCGCTCGGCGTCAGGACCAAGGTCAAGGTGGTGAAGAACAAGCTCGCGCCGCCCTTCCGGGAGGCGGAGTTCGACGTGCTCTACGGTGAAGGCATCTCGAAGACGGGCAGCGTGCTGGACGCTGGCGTCGAACACGGCCTGATCGAGAAGTCCGGGACCTGGTACACCTTCAAGAGTGAGCGGATCGGACAGGGACGCGAGAACGCCAAGAAGTGGCTCCAGGACAATCCGGTCGTCCTCGCCGATCTCGAATCCAAGCTCCGCGACACTCTCGGACTTCGCCAGGCAGTGCCGATCAAATAGGAGCAGTTCATGCCGATGGAATTCGACAAGCTGCTGGTCACGGGCGTCGAGCGCGGCGCCTCTGACCTGCATCTGAAGGCCAACGCTCCGGTCATTCTCCGGATCCACGGCCGCCTGGTGCCGCAGGGAGATCTCGGCGTGATCACCGCCGACGACATGGACGCCATCGCGCGCCGGTGTCTCACCGAGCGGATGTACACCCAGCTCATGGACGGGCGAGAGGTCGACTCGGCGTACGCGGTGCCGAACTTCGGCCGCTTCCGCGTCAACATGTTCCTGGCGCTCGGATCGGTGCGGGCGGTGCTGCGGTCGATTCCGTCCAAGAAGCCGAAGTTCGAAGAGCTGGGCCTGCCCGAGGTGCTCGAGCACCTCTCGATGGAGCGCCGCGGGCTCTTGCTGGTCACGGGCATCACCGGCTCCGGTAAGTCGACGACGCTCGCGGCCATGATCGATTACATCAATCGCACGCGCAACGACCACATCATCACGATCGAAGACCCGATCGAGTTCACGCACGACGACATCGGCTGCGTGGTCAGCCAGCGCGAGATCGGCCACGACTCGCCGAGCTTCGCCACCGCGCTGCGCGCCGCGCTCCGCGAAGACCCGGACGTCATTCTGGTCGGTGAGATGCGCGACCCGGAAACCATGTCGGTCGCGCTGCACGCCGCGGAGACGGGCCATCTCGTGTTCTCGACGCTCCACACCCTGAACGCGAGCGAGACCGTCAACCGCATCATCGGCACGTTCCCGCCGCACCAGGAGCAGCAGATCCGCGATCAGCTCGCGGCCGTCATCGTCGGCATCGTCTCTCAGCGGTTGATCCCGAAGATCGGCGGCGAAGGCCGTATCCCAGCCGTCGAGATCCTGGTCGGCACCGGCGCCATCAAGGACTGCATCCGGGAGGCCAAGCGCACCCCGGAGATCCCCACGTTCATCGCCCAGGGACAGTCGCAGTACGGCATGCAGACGTTCGACCAGTGTCTGCTGAAGCTCTATCGCGACGGCATCATCTCCTACGAAACCGCCCGCGAAGCGGCGACCAACGCCGACGACTTCGACCTCAAGGTCCGGGGCATCTTCTCCACCGGTGAGCAGTCGTTCGAGCAGCGCGCGACCGAGCGTGCGCCCGCGCCGGTCTCCTCGAGCGGCAGCTCCTTCTTCAAGAAATCCTGACGAGTCCGCGCGGTCCGCGCCGAGTCCTCGACGCGCGGGCCGCGCGACTCGCGGCCGCTGACCTCCTCTCCCGCCACGCCTGGACGACGCGCGACCTGGCCGCGCGTCTTCGCCGGCGCGGGGCGCCCCCCGACGTCGCCGACGCGGTC
>DATEMW010000509.1:0-6928 GCA_035275385.1 Candidatus Methylomirabilota bacterium
CATCGCGGTGTCGCTCGGCGGCGTCGAGAGCCTCATCGAGCAGCCCGCCATCATGAGCTTCTACGAGCTCACCACCGAGGAACGGCTCGCGGTCGGCATCAAGGACAACCTGATCCGCTACTCGGTCGGGATCGAGGACGCACCCGACCTCATCGCCGATCTCGCGCAGGCCCTCGACCGGGCGTTCGCGTAGCCGAACTCCGCGCCTTGCCGTCCGGCACTCCGGTTCTCATCCTGCCCGGCTACGGCGACTCCGGGCCCGATCATTGGCAGAGCCACTGGGAGCGCGCCGATCCCACGATTCGTCGCGTGATGCAGGACGACTGGCTTCTTCCCAAGCTGGCGGACTGGGTCGCGCGTCTCGAGGAAGCGGTTACCGCGTGCGTGACGCCGCCCGTGCTCGCGGCCCACAGCCTCGCCTGCGCGCTGGTCGCGCACTGGGCGATGCGGTCGGGCGCCCGCGCGGCCGGTGCCTTGCTGGTGGCGCCGGCCGACGTCGACTCGCCGGCGCACACGGCCGACGAGGTCCGCAACTTCAGCCCCATCCCTCTGGTGGCACTGCCGTTCCCCAGCATCGTCGTGACGAGCACCGACGATCCGTTTGTGGCGCCGGCCCGGGCCGCCGCGTTCGCCCGCGCCTGGGGAAGCCGGCTCGTCACCGTCGAGCGTGCCGGTCACCTGAACGCGGACGCTGGGTTCGGACCATGGCCGGAAGGGCGGCGGCTCCTCGCCGAGCTGACGAGGAGCGCTCAGTAATTCGCGCGTCCGGGTGAAGGTCGATTACGCGCGGGCGGGTTCGGCGACCGAGGCGCGCAGGACGAGGCAGAGCGGGATCGTCGTCAGCACCAGCGCCGAGACCACGACGAGCGTCGTGGTGACGCCGGCCGCATCGCTGATCAGCCCGTAGATCGTCGGCGCCACGGCCGACGACATGATCGTCACGGTGTAGTAGAGCCCGTACGCGCGTGAGCGCCGATCTGCGGAGACGAGATCGGCGACGGTTCCGTAGAGCACCGACGACGTTCCGTTCAGCGCCACGCCCATGAGCGGCAAGATCGCCAAGGTGACCGGCAGCGGCGACGGGATCAGCGCCAGGATCCCGAGCGCGGTCGCCGCCTCGGTGAGGACGACCGTGCGGATCACGCCGAGCCGCTCGGCGACCAGGCCGCAGGCGAACTTGCCGACGGCGCCGCCCGCGAACAAGAGCGCCAGCGCGGTCCCGACGCCGGCCACGGACGAGCCCTTCGCGATCAGGGCGAAGGGCAGGAACGTGAGGAATCCGGTCCGCGTCGCGTTGTCGATCATCCCGATCGCGGTCAGTGCCTGGAACCCGCGCAGGTCGCGGATCCCCCAGCCCGATTGGACTGCACTCGTCGCGTGCGGCCGTACATCAGCGGGCGCCTCGGGCGAGTCCGCTCCGAGTCGAGCGAGCACGGGGAGAATCGCGACCGCCGCCGCCAAGCCGATTACGCCGTACGCAGCGGAAGCCGTGCGCCAGCCGACCACGAGCGCGGCGAAGGCGACCGCCGCCGGCACCGCCACCTTGCCGAGGTCGCCCGAGAAGTTGTACGTCCCGAGCGCCGCGCGCCGCGGGCCTGTCTCGTACGCTTTCGACACGAGCGAGGACGAGAGCGGATGCTGAACGCCCGAGCCGAGCCCGGCGATCAGGAGCACCGCCAGCAAGGACACGAATCCGCCCACCGTCCCCGCCGCGATGAACCCGCACGCCGTGACCGCCGTCCCCGCGGCCAGCAAGCGGCGCTCGCCCCAGCGCTCCGCGAGCAATCCCGCGGGAATCTGGAACGCGGCCATCGCGCCGCTGTACGCGGTGCGGATGAGCCCGACCTGGGCGAACGACAACCGGAACTCACTGGCCCAGATCGGCAGCAGCACGTAGAGGATGTCGGAGAATCCGTCGTGGACGAAGTGGATGCTGCAGGCAGCGGCGAGCACTGCACGCGCGCGAGCGTTCACGAGTCGATCATCCCCGAGCGGCCCACCGCGTTCAAGTAGAATACCGGTGACCGGACAAGGGGAGGATCTCCATGCCCATCAGCATCACCCGCGTCTACACGCGCACCGGCGACAAGGGCGAGACCTCCCTGGTCGGCGGCAAGCGGATCCCGAAGGACTCGCCGCGGATCGTCGCCTACGGCACCGTCGACGAGCTGAACGCCGTCGTCGGGCTGGTGCGCGTCTTCAACGCCGAGCGGCTCGACGAGGGCGAGCGGCATCGCTGGCTGGACGAAGTCCTCCGAAAGATCCAGAACCAGCTGTTCGACCTGGGCAGCGAGCTGGCGACGCCGCCCGACGCGGAGTACGAGGGTATGTTCAAGGTCGGCGAGGGCGAGGTGAAGGAGCTCGAGGCGCTGATGGACCGCTGTCAGAAGGAGCTGCCGCCGCTCAAGTCGTTCGTGCTGCCGGGCGGCGGGCGCATCAACGGATTTCTCCATCAGGCGCGCACGGTGTGCCGCCGCGCCGAGCGCGAGCTCCTGGCGCTGTCGCGACAGGAGCCGGTCAGCGAGTGGCCGCTCCGCTTCCTGAACCGCCTGAGCGACGTGTTCTTCGTGCTGGGCCGCTGGGTCGGCAAGCACCTGGGTGAGCAGGAATATCTCTGGGAGCGCGGGCTCTCGAGCCACGCGCGCCCGCGAAAGGCGCGCTCATGAAATTCGGACTCTTCTACGAGCTCTCCGTGCCGCGTCCGTGGACCCGCGAGTCGGAGCGGACCGTGTACGACAACGCGCTCGAGCAGGTGAAGCTCGCCGACGAGCTCGGCTTCGATCAGGTGTGGGCCGTCGAGCACCATTTCCTGGAGGAGTACTCGCACTGTCCGGCGCCCGAGCTGTTCCTGACGGCGTGCGCGATGCTGACCAAGCGCATCCGGGTCGGCTTCGGCATCGTCGTGTGCGTGCCCGAGTTCAACCACCCGATCAAGATCGCCGAGCGCACCGCGGTGCTCGACATCCTCTCGGGCGGCCGCGTCGAGGTGGGCACCGGCCGGTCGGCCACGTGGACGGAGCTGGCGGGATTCAACGCGAGCCCGGACGTGACGAAGAAGAGCTGGGACGAGTTCGTGCGCTGTCTGCCGAAGATGTGGACGTCGGAGAAGTTCGAGTTCGAAGGCGAGTTCTGGTCGATGCCGCGCCGCACGATCTTGCCGAAGGTCTACCAGCGCCCGCATCCGCCGATGTGGGTCGCGGTGACGAGCCCGGGCACCGAGCTCGACGCCGCCGACCGCGGCCTGGGCAGCCTCGGGCTCACGTTCGGCCAGTTCGCCGAGCAGGAACGGCGCATCGCCGAGTACCGCCGCCGCATCCAGCTCTGCGAGCCCGTCGGCGAGTTCGTCAACGACCAGGTCTCGACGGTGAACTTCCTCTACTGCCACGAGGACGACGCGGTCGCGCTCACGACCGGGCGCCAGATGGCGAACCACTTCAACTATCTCGCCGCGCAGCTGATGTCGGTGCGGGAGACTTACCCATCGAAGTCGTATCCGTCCCTCGGACTCCTGCCGCAGCTGAGACGCCAGGCGACGGGTCCGGACGCCTCCGAGCAGGCGGGCGAGGGACTCTGTCTCGGCGGTCCCGAGCGCATCACGCGCACGCTCAGGCGCTGGGAGGCGTGCGGCGTCGATCGCGTCAACTTCCTCATCAACACCGCGGAGTCGATCCCGCAGGCCGACGTGCTGGCGAGCCTTCGGCTCTTCGGCCGCGAGGTCATGCCCGCGTTCGCCGGCGAGAAGTCCTGATGCCGCTCTTTGGCGAGCTCGAGCTCGCGACGATCGCGGGCGGGCTGCCGGTGATGAAGGACCTCGACACCGACGCGTGGGAGCTGCCGAAGGCCGAGATCCTCCAGCTCGCGTGCGAGATCGCCGACGGCAGCCGCGTGCTCCTGCCGCGCGCGCTCCATCCGGCGATCCCCGAGTACGTGACGTTCGTGGTCACGCGGTATCCGGAGAGCCCGGTCGGACCCTTCAGCGTGGCGCAGCTTCGTCTCATGGCGCGCGCCGGCGTTCACCCGCGCGGCTACGTCCTGGGCGTCGTCGCATCGAGCGCGGGGGCCGTCGCCGCGCTCCGCGAGCGCTGGGGCTATCCGGCGACGATCGGCGAGATCGCTCTCCGGCGCTATCACGATCGCGTGGCGGCCACGGTGCGCCAGGACGGACGCTCCATCCTCGAGCTGGCGCTGGTCGATCCGGAGATCGTTTCGGGCGGCGACCTTCAGTACATCCACGGCGTCACGCTCGCGCGGGTCGACGGCGCCGCCCAGCTGGTCCAGGTGGATCCGCACTACACCGTGCACCAGGCCAGCCGCGGCCGCCCCGCGGTCAGCCGCTTCGAGGCCGTGGCGTGGAACGCGGGGCCGGTCGAGCTGACGACGCCAATCGCGGCGAGCGTGTCCACCTGCGATACCGATCTGCCGCGGATCCGCTTCGTCATGGACCCGGAGATGCCGGTGATTCGGGGGACGCGGAAGGTCCGCTGAGGAGGTTCGCTATTCGCGAGGCGGCGAGCCGTCCAGCGCGAGCCGCAGGTGCTGCATCAGCGACTCCGGCGTGAACGGCTTGGGCAGCAGCACGATGTCCGGATCGAGGACGCCGTGGTGGCCCAGCGCATCGTCGGTGTACCCGGACATGTAGACGACTTTCGTGCCCGGCCTGAGCTCGAGGATCCGGCGCGCGAGCTCGGGACCGCTCATCTGCGGCATGACCACGTCGGTCAGCAGGAGGTCGATAGGCTTGGCCGCGTCGAGGCACAGACGCAGCGCCTCGTCGCCGCGCCCGGCCTCGAACACGGTATAGCCCGCCATCTCGAGGATCTCGCGCGCCAGCTCGCGCACGTCGCCCTCGTCCTCGACGAGCAGGATCGTCTCCGAGCCCCGCGCCTCGATCGCGCGCTCGGGCCCTTGCTCCGGCCGCGCGTCGTCCAGATCGCCGGCGCAGGGCAGGTAGATCTCGAACGTCGTCCCGCGGCCTTCTTCGCTCCGCACGTCGATGTAGCCGCCGTGCTGCTTCACGATGCCGTAGACCATCGAAAGCCCGAGACCGGTTCCGCGGCCCTTGTCCTTGGTCGTGAAGAACGGCTCGAAGATTCGCGCCTGGATCTCGGCGCTCATCCCCACGCCGTCGTCGCTGACGGCGAGGCGGAGGTGGGGTCCGGAAGCGGCGCCGGGATGCTCGCGCACGAAGGTCTCGTCGAGCTCGACGTTGGCCGTCTCGATCGTGAGCCGGCCGCCCCGCGGCATCGCGTCGCGCGCGTTGATCGTGAGGTTCATCAAGATCTGCTCGAGCTGGGTGGGGTCGGCCTTGACGCGGTCGCGCTGCGCGTTCGGCACGGTCGTCAAGGTGATGTGCTCGCCGATCAGCCGCTGGAGCATCAACACCGACTCGCTGACCGCCGCGTTCACGTGCAGCACACGCGGTTGGAGCACCTGCTGGCGGCTGAACGCCAGGAGCTGCTTGGTGAGCGCCGCGGCCCGGCGCGCCGTGCGCTGGATCAGATCCAGGTCCTTGCGCGGCTTGGTGCCCTCCTCGAAGCGCTTGAGGAGGATCTCGCAGCGGCCGTGGATGATCGTCAACAGATTGTTGAAGTCGTGGGCGACGCCGCCGGCCAGACGCCCGATCGCATCCATCTTCTGCGCCTGCATGAGCGCCTCTTGGGCCCGCGAGACCTCCTCGGCGGCCAGCTGCACCTCGCGGAAAAGCCGCGCGTTCTCCAGCGCGGTCGCCGCCTGTGAAGCAAAGGCGGTGGCGATGGTCTCGTCGTCCTTCGAGAAGCCGCTCGGTCGCCGAGTCCGGATCGACAGGACACCCGTGATCCGCTCGCCGACCCGGACGGGCACGCCGAGAAACGCGCGATAGCCCAGACGCTTGACCGCGCTCCGGTGGGCCGGAATCAGCCGCGGGTCCTCGGTCACGTCGTCGAGCCGCAGCGGCACGCCCGTCGTCGCGACGATGCCGCTCAGGCTCTCGCCGAACTTGATCCTCGGCGTGGCCATCGTCTCCTTGGCGTCGCCCCAGAGCGCGGCCACCACGAGCTCGTCGCCCTCGACGACGCGAAAACCGACCGACTCGGACTCGAGCACGCGTCCGCACGCGGCCGCGACCGCGCCGAGGAGCTCTTCCACCGGCTGGATGCGCGAGATTTCCTGGCTCACCTCCAGCAGGCCCTCGAGCCGCGCCTGATAGGTGCGCCGAGCCTCGAGCAGCTGCGCGTTGCGGATCGCGATCGCCGTCTGCGCGGCCAGCCGGCTGAGCCGCGCCTCGTCGCGATCGGTGAAGGGCCGCGGCGATCGGTTGAAGACCGCCAGCACGCCTTCGACGCGCGCCTCGGTCTGGATCGGCACCGCCAGCGCGGCCTCGATACCGTCGATCGGCGTCATGGGCTGGGGATCGTTGAGCAGGCGAGGGTCGTGCAGCAAGTCGTCCGTGCGCACCAGCCGTCCGGTCAGCAGCACCTGCCCGCCGAGGCCCTGGCCGGGCACGATCCGGTCGACGCGCGACTCGGGGCCGCCCCAGTGGTGAAGCCGCATCGCCTGACTCGTCGAGTCGCGCGTGGCGATCGCGCCGACGTCCGCTCGGCACAGCTCACGCGCCGCCTCGCGGACGTTCTTCAAGATCGTGTCGAGATCGAGCGATGCGGTGATCTGGCTGGCCAGATCGGCGAAGATCTCAGCTTCGCGGCGCCGGCGCTCCGAATCCTCGAAGAGGCGCGCCTTCTCCAGCGCCATCGCCGCCTGGTCGACGAACGCCTGGGACAGACGCACCTCGTCGCCGTCATAGGCCCGGCCCTCGTGATCGCCGACCGCGATCGCGCCGACCACCCGGTCGTCGACGATCATCGGCAGCGCCAGCGCCGACCGATGCGGCCGCGCCTGGAGGGATTCGCGCAGCTCGGGTGTCAGCGCGATGCGCGGATCGGTGAGGAGG
>DATEMW010000510.1:0-2696 GCA_035275385.1 Candidatus Methylomirabilota bacterium
CAGGCGCGAGGCCGCGATGTACCTCGAGCACGGCTATCGCACGCTCAAGGTGAAGGTCGCGGGGCTCTCGCCCGAAGCCGACGCCGAGCGCGTGGGCGTGATCCGCAAGGCGGTCGGGCCTGACGTCCAGCTCATGCTCGATGCCAACCAGGGCTGGGATCTGCCGAGCGCGCTGCGCGCCACGCGTCTGTGCGAGCCCCACGACATCTTCTGGCTCGAGGATCCGATGCCCTGGTACGACGAGCGCCACGCGCTGCGGCGGCTGAAAGCCGAGGTGAACGTGCCGATCTCGGCCGGCGAGACCGAGTACACGCCGTTCGGCCTCCGCACGATGGTGGCCGAGGGGCTGGTCGACTATCTGATCATCGACTCGACGTGGGCCGGCGGGCTCACGGTGTGGCGCAAGGCCGCGGTGATGGCCGAGCTCTACCAGATCCCGCTCGCCGCCCATCACGATCCGCAGATCCACGTCCACGCCGTCGCCGCGAGCCCGACCGGGTTCATCCTGGAGTCGTTCGCCGATCCGTCTCGCGACCCGCTCTGGTTCGAGCTGTTCCGCGAGCAGCCGAAGATCGTCGACGGCCACATGGCCGTCCCCGACACGCCCGGGCTCGGTCTCGAGCTCCGACAGGACACGCTCGAGAAGTACGGCGTCAAGCTCGGCTAGGTCGCGTCCGACCACGCGCGGCGATCTTCCTCGAGCACGCGCGAGAGCACGGCGTAGTGTCCGCGAAACTGACGGCGCATGACCACGGCCGCTAGCGGGATCGTGATGCGGCTCAGAATGCCGCGATCCATCGCGCGCACGTTCATGCGCACCACGGAGCGGCCGGGCCCGCCTTCCATGAACTCGAACGTGCTCAGGCTTCGTGGTAGCGGCACCGGCAGGCTGCGCCTGATCGGCGAGGTCTCGAGCGTCAGATAGTCGAACGGGCGCCAGTCGACGGCGCGATGCACCAGCGTGTAGGCGCCGTGATCGCAGTGGCTTTCCCACCCTACCCCGGCGCGGCCCGCGCTGTTCGGCCTGGCTTCGATCTCGCGCGCATCGAGCTGCCAGCGCATGCGCATGCGCGGGTCGATGTGATACTCCCACGCGACGGCTCGCGGCACCGGCAGAGATGTCACCAGCGTGAGGTCGGCCTCTTCAGCCGCCACGAATATGCGCGCCTCGCGATGTCGCGCCACGGCTTGCGCGAGCTTGGCCACGCGGCCGCGCACCTCGCCGACATCGTCGTAGCGCTCGCTGTGCTCCGGCAGACCCAGCGTGCTGCTCGCGCGAGCCAACACCGCGTCAGTCAGGAACGCATAGGCCTTCGTGCCGAAGACCTCCGCGACGCGGTTCTTCAACAGGCGATGCACCACGATCACGTCGGGGCCGATCGGCTTGGGCCCGGTCGGCGTCTGTTGTTGAACATAGCTTCCGAGGTGCGCGACGAACTTCAGGTCCAGCGCGCCGATGAGCGAGCAGGCCGAGCAGGTGCACGTCGTCGCGCGCCGCATCTCTTCCAGCCGGAGCTGAAAGTTGACGTAGCAGCCCTCGATCATGTCGAGCAGCCGCTCGGCGTCGGTGAAGGCCGCCGCCGGCGCGTAGGCAAACACGGCGTCGCCCTCGAGCTCCACGAAACGCAGCGGCTCGCCGAGCCGCTCGATCACGACCTGGGTCAGCTCGGCGACGATGCCGTGGGCGTGCTCGAGCTCGGTGCTCGTCAGGAACGAGGTGTAGCCCGAGATGTCGGCGATGACGAGAAAGCCCTGCTCGCGCGCCCGCGTTACCGCCACGGCCAGACCGCGAGTCTCAGGCGCTCTTGCCCTGCACGACAACGCGCCCACCGATCAGCGCGTCGATCTCCGCCTCGCCGTAGCCGAGCTCGCGGAGGATCTCGCTCGAGTGCTCGCCGAGCTCTGGCGGATAGCGCGGCGCGACCTTCGGGACGTTCTCGAGCCAGAGCGGGCTCGACACCGTGAGCGCGGCACCCGCGCGCGGATCGTCCATCGGCACCAGCGCGCCGCTCGCGACCATCTGGGGATCGTCGCGCGCGTCCTCGACCTTGCCGACCTCGCCGAACGTCAGGCGGTGCCGGTTCAGGATCTCGCGCCACTCGGCCCACGGCCGCGCTGCGAAGACCTTGTCGAAGATCGGCACCAGCGCTCGAGCGTTGGCGCGGCGGTTGGGCGTGGTGGCGAAGCGCGGATCGGTGGCGAGCTCAGGCCGCTCGAGGGCCTTCAAGAGATGCGGCCAGTCGCGATCGTCATTCAGCACGTTCAAGAGAAACCAGCGGCCGTCGGCGCAGCGGTAGAGGTTGGCGAGCGCGGTGGCCGGTTCTTCCCGAGGCGGCCGCGCCTCGACGCGCGCGCCGCAGAGCGCGGCCTGGATCTGGGTCGCGTTCCACCAGAGACCGTTGGCGAGGAGCGAGGTCGACACCATCGTGCCGCGTCCGGTGCGATCACGTTGATAGAGCGCGGTCATGATCGCCGCGAACAAGCTGACGCCGGTCGGATGATCGCCCATCCCCGGCAGCGACCGCGCTGGCGGCGCATCGGGCGACGGCTTGACGAGATCCATCAGGCCCGTGCGAGCCCAGAGCGCCGTCGCGTCGAACCCGGTGCGCGGCGCTTCTTCCCCGTGCTCGCCGTACGCGGTCATCGACGCGTAGATGAGCCGCGGGTTGAGCGGCGCCAGGTCGCTCCAGTTGATG
>DATEMW010000511.1:0-3202 GCA_035275385.1 Candidatus Methylomirabilota bacterium
CGCACGGCGCGCCATCGCGGCGGTCGGCTCTTGACGGGCCGACTGTTGGAGCTCGGGCGAGCCGCGGTACACCATCGCCACCCCGACGGAGACGAGCACGATCGCGGCGGCCTCCATCGGCAGCTTGATCGGCCAGGGCAGAAACATGACGTGCAGCAGCCGCCGATGCCACGGCACCGGGCGCGCCGCCTCGAGCACACGGTCGACGAAGCCGGCCGGCGCGCGGACCGGCGCGGCCCCGCGCATGAGCGCGACCGTGTCGCGGAAGCGCTGGAGCTCGCGCCGGCAGTCGGCGCACGTCGCCAGGTGCGCGTCCAGCGCGGCCCGCTCGTCCGCCGCCAGCGCGTCGTCGATCAGCGCCGAGAACTGTTCGCGCGCGTCGTGACAATTCATGGCAAGAACCGCTCGAGCTTCTCGCGCAGATCCATGCGCGCCCGATGGAGCCGGGATTTCACCGTGCCGAGCTCCAGCTCGAGGGCCTCGGCGATCTCCTCGTACGACAGGCCCTCGAGGTCACGCAGCACCACCACGATTCGCCGATCCTCGACGAGCTCGCCGATCGCGCGGTGCAGGGCCGTCTCGAGCTCGCTGCGCTCGGCTTCTTCGGCGGGGCCGTGGGCGGCCGACGCGACACGCGCCAGCGCTTCGTCGCCGTGTCGGGCCATGCGCCGCTCGCCCGACGTCAGCCGGTTCAGGCACAGACGCGAGGCGATCGCGTAGAGCCACGTCGAGAGCTTGGCCTCGCCGCGGAAGTCGCCGATGGCGCGGTGCACGCGCAGAAAGACCTCCTGGGCGAGATCCTCGGCTTCCGCCCGGTTGCCGAGCATCCGGAGCGCCACGCCGAAGACGCGGTGCTGGTGAGCGATCACCAGGTCCTCGAACGCCCGGGGGTCGCCGTGCCGGAGCCGCTGCACCAGGGACGCATCATTGCCGGTAGGCCCTTCCATTCAGTTAGACCATACCGCCCGGCGCCGGTTCCCCCACGCTCAATTTCGACGAACTACCGCGCCGATGCGTTGCACGGGCTCACGAGTGGCCCCATACTTCGGCGATCGACGGCGCGAGACAGCCGGAACGGCCGGTTCTGGAAAGGATCCGATGCTGAAGGAAGAGCAGGTGCGCGAGCTGGCAGACCACTGGGTGAAGGCGTGGAACAGTCACGACATGGACCGCATCATGGCGCACTACGACGACGACATCGTGCTGATCTCGCCGGTTGCGGCCAAGATGCTGGGCGACCCTGCGGGCAAGGTCGCCGGCAAGGCGGCGCTCCGGTCCTATTTCGAGCGGGCGCTCGCCGTGTACCCGAATCTCCGATTCGATCTGGTCGACGTGATGTGGGGGCTCCAGAGCGTCGTCCTCTACTACACGAATCAGCGGGGTTCGAAGACCGGCGAGTACATGGAGATCGGCCCGAGCGGCAAAGTCTCCCGCGTGGTCGCCAACTACAGCGGATAGCGCGGTACCGCGAGGAGACCATGAGCCCGGAGACCTTGATCGGATCCCTCGGCGTCGCCATCTTGCTGGTGGCGTTCCTGCTCAACCTGGTCGGCGTCCTGCGCGCCGAGAGCTCTCCCTACACGGCGCTCAACTTCGCGGGCGCCTCGCTCGCGGGCTACGCCTCGTACCTGATCGGCTTCGTGCCGTTCGTCGTGCTCGAAGGCACGTGGGCGCTCGTCGCGGCAGTCGCGCTGACCCGGCGGATCCTCGGCTTCGGCCGCTCCGCATAGGCGCGACGCGATGGCGCACTGCCCGCCCGAGATGCTCGCCGACCTCGTCGCCGTGCTGGCCGAGGTGCGCGGCTGGGCCGGCGTCAGGGAAGACAAGGCCGGTATCTTCTACGTTCGCCGCCAACCGTTTCTGCATTTTCACCTCATGAAGGACGGCACGCGCCGCGGCGACATCAAGGGCAGCCGGGGCTGGATCAGCCTGGATCTGCCGCGGCCGATCTCGGCGACGCGCCGTCAGGCACTGCGGCGCGAGCTGCGCCGCCAGTACCGGGAAGCGTGCGGAGCATGACCGCCGACCTCGTTCGGACCCTCTACCGCTACAGCGAATGGGCGACCGCGCGCATCTTCCAGGCCGCGTCGCGTCTGACCTCGAGCGAGCTCGCGGCGCCGAGTGGTGCCAGCTTCAGCTCGGTCCGAGAAACGCTCGTGCACATCATGGCCGCCCAGCTGATCTGGCTCTCGCGCTGGCAGGGCACCTCGCCGACGTCGCTCCTGGACGCGCGCGAGTTTCCCGACCTCGCGTCGATCCGCGCGCGCTGGGACCAGATCGAGGCCGACACGCGGCGGTTCGTGGCGACCTTGACCGACGCCGATCTCGCGCGAGTCGTCGAATATCGCAACACGCGCGGTGAGCGCTGGGCCTATCCGCTCTGGCAGCAGGTGGTCCATCAGGTGAACCACGCGACGTATCATCGCGGCGAGGTCGCCGCGACCCTGACTCAGCTCGGCCACTCGCCGGGCGACCTCGATCTCCTGATCTACATCGACGAAACCGAGCCGCGCCGCTAGGGCTCGACGGCCCGTGAGCCGAGATCGGCGAGCGTTGCCGCCGCGATCGGCGCGTCGACCGGGTCGAAATTCGGATTCAAGCTGAGCGCGTGACCGAGATGGCGCTGGGCCGTGGCGCGATCGCCGAGCTTCGCGTAGATCATGCCGGCGTGGAAGAACAAGCTCGCGTCCGGCGTGCGGTGAGCCAGCGCCTTGACGATCATTCGCCGGGCGTCGGCGTAGCGGCCGTTCTTGTAGTAGCTCCAGGCGAGCGCGTCGGCGACGAACACGTTGGGCCGGCGCTTCCACTCGAGCTCGGCGATCGCCAGTGATTCCGGGAGCCGCTGCTCGCGGTCGGCGAGGAACCGGGCGAGCTGCACATCGCCCTGCACGCCGTTGGCCTTGTTCAGCTTGGCGATCGTGTCGACGAGCGCCCACTGCTGGTCGGCGCTCTTCCGGTCGCCGGTGACGAGGTAGAGCTGTCCAAGCGCGACGACCACCTCGTGCTGCGGCGCGATCGCGCCCGCGCGGCGATACGATTCGATGGCGCCGGCGTAGTCCGCACGCGCGGCGCGGACTCGCCCCTGCGCGAAGAGGACGTGATAGTTGCTCGGCATACGAGCGATGGCCTGTTCGGCGACCTGCTCGGCGGCCAGGAGATTGCCGGTCGCCAGGTGCATCAGCGCGAGCTGCGCCCGGCACCA
>DATEMW010000512.1:0-2937 GCA_035275385.1 Candidatus Methylomirabilota bacterium
TGGTATTGCCACCACAGACCCACGGCGTCCTCGCCGCCGCGCCAGAACCGAGGCGCGTTGTAGAGCTCGAAGAGCCACCAGCACAGGACCGACGCGAGGGCGACCAGCACGCCGTCGACCCGGTCGGTCGTCAGGTAGGAACGCCCGGTGAGCCGCGCCGCCAGCGCGTCGACGAACAGCACGTAGCCGGTCCACACGATCGGCGTGAACCAGCCGGCCACGACCGGCTGCCCGGCGAACAGGAGGATCTCGGCGGCCGCGATGACGCCGACACCGATCCAGCCGTGGGCGAAGCTCACCGCATCGAGGCGAGGTCGATCGTGAAGCGGCTGACGTCGCGTCCGTCGGTGTCGCGGACGACCAGGACGAGCCGCGCCTTGGGTCCGATCTCCTTCACGGGAAAGCCGTAGACGCAGCGCGCGAGGTAGCCGCCGTTCTCGGTCCGCATCGCGGTGCGCTCGTTCTGCACGAACGACGGCTCGATCTCACGGTCGGTCACCAGAATGCGGGGCACGTAGAACCGCGCGAAGTCCTCGCGCTGGCCGCGCAGGCTCGCCCAGATCACGAGGCGGTCCTGTTGCTCGCGCAGGAGCTTCTGCGGCTCGCTGTCCTTCATGCGCTCGTTTTTGAACGCCGCGTTGCGCGCGGCCAGGACGAGGCGGTGGAACGGTGTGATCACGGTGACCGAGTCGCCCGCCGGGTTCGCCACCCGCCACTCGGCGTCGAAGGGACCCTCGCGCATGGCCGACTGAGCGCCCACGCGAAGCGCGTCGCTCCGCTGCTGGGGCTCGAGCGTGAAGGACGCGGCGCGCGCGAGCGGCGGCGGGACGAGCAGCAGGGCCAGTAGCGCCGTGAGCGCCAGCCCGCTCACTTCGCGTCGCCGACGATGACCAGGTCGAAGCTTTGCGGCGGAAAGAACTTCCCGGCCACCCGCTGCACGTCGGCGGCGGTGACCTTACCGATCCGCTCCTTGTAGCGGTCGGCGTAGTCGAGCCCGACGCCGCGCTCCTCGATGGCGACGAGGAAGTCGGCAACCTTGCCCGACGTGTCCAGGCGCAGCGGAAAGCTTCCGATTAAATACTGCTTCGCGAGCGCGAGCTCTCGGTCGGCGACGGGCTCGCGCGCCATGCGGGCGAGCTCCTCGCGGATCATGCCGACAACCTTGGGAACCTCGACGGTCCGAGTCTGCGCCGACACGGCAAACGATGCGCCGTGACGCCAGGGCGACACCCAGCTGTACACCGAGTACGCCAGCCCCGATTCTTCTCGAACCCGCGTGTAGAGGCGAGACGCGGAGCCGCCCCCGAGCACGTACGAAGCGACGGCCAGCGGGAAGTATTCCGGGTCCGTCTGCCCGATCGCCTGGCGTCCGAACATGATCGTCGCCTGGGTCAGCTCGCGCTTGATAGTTTCCTCGCGGGCGGCACCCGCTGACGTGGCCGTCGGCGCCGACGGCGCCGGCGTGGTCGGGCGAGCCCATGAGCCAAGGCGCGCCATCACCTCGCGGCGAGCCTCGTCCACCGTGACCGCGCCGACCACCGCGACGATGGTGGCATCGGGCCGAGCCCGCTCGCGATAGAACTTCACGACGCCGTCGCGCGTGAGCCGGCCGACCGTCTCGCGTGTGCCCTCGACCGGCACGCCATAGGGATGTCCCTGGAAGATGAGCCGGCTCAGCGCGCGCGCCGCCACCGTGTTCGGGTCTTCCTCGGACCGCTTGATCGCCGCTTGGATCTCGGCCACCTTGCGTGTCACTTCCGCCTCGGGAAAGGCGGGCGTCAGGACGACCTCGGACAAGAGATCGAGCCCGAGCGTCATGTCCTTCTTCTGCGCGGTCAGCGACACGGAGAGACCGTCGCGGGACGCACCGGCCTGCAGGCTCGCGCCAACGAACTCGATCGCCGAGTCGAGCTCAGGACCCGTGCGCTTCGCGGTCCCGCGCGTGAGCACGGCGCCGGTGAGATTCGCGAGCCCCGCCTGATCCGGCGGATCGTAGATCGAGCCGGCCCGCATGTAGACACGCACGGCAACGATCGGCACCGCGGGCCGCTCGGCGACCAGCAGCACGATCCCGTTCGGAAGCACCTCGCGGTGAGCGATCGGCGCCGCCCCAGCGGGAGCCCACGCGAGGCCTGAGGCCAGTGCCGCGGCGCCGAGCGTCGAGAAAGACCACTTCATTGCGACTTCGGCAGCAGGACGCCGACGCTCTTCTTGTCGGGCCCGAACCAAGTGCGCGCCACCCGCGTGAGGTCGGCGGCTGTGACCGCTCGAATCTTTGCCACGAACGACTCCTTGAGCGCGAACCCGCCGATCAGCTCGAAGCGCGCCAGCATCGAGGCGCGCTGGTGGATCGAGTCTTCCTGATAGACGAAGGCCGCCTCCATCTGATTCTTTGCGCGCGCCAGCTCCTCGTCCGTAACGGGCTCGGTCTTCAGCCGCTCCATGTGCGCGATCAGCTCGGCTTCGAGCTTCTCCGGCGTCTGGCCGGGCATCGGCGTCGCCCAGAACCAGAAGAGGTTCGGGTCGATCGAGAAGTACGAGTAGTCACCGCCCGCCTCGAGCGCCAGCTGACGCTGGTAGACCAGGTCGCGATAGAGCCGCGAGGCTCTCCCGCCCGCCAGGATCGTCGAGAGCAGCTCGAGCGCCGCCGCGTCGTCCGACTTCTGGTTCGGCACGTGCCACGCCAGATACACGATTGGCAGCTGCGCCTGCTTCGTCACGGTCACGCGGCGCTCACCGTTCTGCGGCGGCTCGATCGCGAGGACCGGCGGCGGGACCTTACCGCGGGGGATGCGGCCGAAGCGGCGCTTGATCTTCTCGAGGAGCTCGTTGGCCTTGAACGCGCCCACCGCGACCACGAGCGCGTTGTTCGGGACGTAGTACGTCTTGTAGAACGCGCGGATCTCCTCGGGCGTGATCCGCTTGATGTCCTCCATC
>DATEMW010000513.1:0-3011 GCA_035275385.1 Candidatus Methylomirabilota bacterium
CAACGGCGAGCGCGACTTTCTCGCCCATCTGGTGAAGAACCGCATCCGGTACGACTTCGACGGCGTGATCTCGGTGCAGGACGTGGGCGTGTTCAAGCCGAGTCCTCAGGTGTATCGCTACGCGGCGCGCGTGCTGAAGGCTGAGCCCGCCGAGCTCTTGATGGTGTCGTCCAACAGCTTCGACGTGGTGGGGGCGCGCGCTTCCGGCTATCGCGGCGCCTACGTCAATCGCTACGATCTGCCCTACGAGGAGACACCGTACCGGGCCGACGTCGAGACCCCCGACTTCTTCGGTCTTGCCGATCGGCTCGGCTGCCCCTAGACGCGATGGTGGAGCGCACGAGCTTTCGTCTCGAGCTGTTCGTGCGCGAGCTTGGCCCCTCGATCGAATTCTACGTGCGTGTGCTCGGATTCGAGCGGGAGGCCGAGCGGCCCGGAGGGTATACTCCGCTGGCGAGAGGCTAGATCCAAAGGAGATCGCGATGAAGGTGTTGGTGATCCACGGGGCCGGCATGAACATGCGCGGCAAGGTGCAGACGGAGGTCTTCGGCACGCTGACCCTGCCCGAATACGACGTGAAGATCAAAGAGTACGCGGGCGCGCTTGGACTGGAGGTCGAGATCTTCCACTCGAATATCGAGGGTGAGGTGATCAACCGCCTCTACGCGGCGCACGATGGCGGGATCGACGCGGCGATCATCAACCCCGACGGATTCACCCGGGGCTATCCGGCTCTGGTTACCGCGATCAGCCGGGTGAAGTTCCCGACGATCGAGGTGCACATCTCGAACCCGGCCAGACGCGGCACGCACTCCGACGTGCTGGGCGCCAGCCAGGGCGGCGTGTCCGGTTTCGGCATCGTCGGCTACGACCTGGCGCTGCGCGGGCTGAAGGCGCTGCTCACGAAATAGCGCCGGGCGCGGGCGATGAGCGATCGCCGCATCGACTGCTTCTTCTACGGCTTGTTCATGGACGTCGACGTGTTGCGCCAGAGCAACGTCGTGCCGGGCAATCCCCGCCGCGCGTACGTCGAAGGCTTCGCGCTCCGCATCGGCCGGCGGGCCACGCTCGTCCCATCGCCCGGCGCCCGCGTCTACGGAATGCTCATCGATCTCACGCACGCGGAGCTCGAACGGCTCTACACGGCGCCGGGTCTCGAGGAATACCGCCCGGAGGCCGTCCTGGCCCATCCACTTGCCGGCACGCCCGTGCCGGCGCTGTGCTACGTCCTGCCGAGGGGCCCGGCGCTCCACGATCGCAATCCGGAGTATGCGGCGCGGCTCCAGCGCGTCCTCGAGAAGCTGAACTTTCCACCGGCGTACATCGCCTCGATCGAGTGAGGGCGGCGTCGAGCCGCGCGCGCCGACCCGTCCCATGTCTCTCGCAGCCGCGCTGGCCGAGATTCTCGAGCGACACGGAGGTAGCCGCGGCGCCGCCGGCGTCGCGGTCGCCATCTCGGATGGCGCGGAGCCGGTGACCGCGTGGGTCTCGCGATCGGATGCGCGCGAGCCCGCGTATCTCGCCTACAGCATCACCAAGACGTTCCTCGCCGTGCTGGTGCTGCTCTTGCGCGATGAGGGGCGCCTGAGTCTGGACGATCGGCTCGCACGCTGGGCGCCCGATCTGCCTCGAGCCGAGCGCATCACGCTCTGCCAGCTTCTCAATCACACCGCCGGCGTTCCCGACTACGGCGGTCTGCCCGCGTACCATGAAGATGTGCGTGCTTTGCCCTCGCTGCCGTGGTCGTTCGAGCGGTTCGTCGCGGAAACGCTCGGGAAGGGGCTCAGCTTCGAGCCGGGGAGCGGGTGGGCCTACTCGAACCCCGGCTACATGCTCCTGAAGCACGTCGTGGAGCGTGCCGGCGGGCGCTCCTTCGCCGCCCTCGTCGCCGAGCGCATCGCGCGACCCCTCAGCCTCGCCCGTACCTTCGTTCCCGAGTCTGTGCGCGATCTTGCCGTGCTCACCCTGGCTCCGTCGCGAGCGCTGGCGCCGGACGGCGCTGCACGTGACGTGCGCGATGTCTATCATCCCGGCTGGGTGTCGCACGGCGTGGTGGCCTCGACCCCGTCCGAGATCGCGCGCTTCTTCGCGGCGCTCTTCGGCGGGCGCCTCGTCTCGGCAGTATCGCTTCGAGAGCTGACCACGCTCGTCCCCGTGCCGAATGCGCCGGCCCAGTGGGTCAGGCCGGGCTATGGGCTCGGGATCATGGGGGATGCGGAATCGCGCTGGGGATTGCTCTGGGGCCACAACGGCGAGGGGCCGGGCTACACCGCCTCCGCCTTTCACGCTCCGCGACTCGGTGGAGCATCGGTGTGCGCGATGTGCGCGCTCGAGGGCGACGCGAGAGCCGAGCAGATCGTCTTCGCGACGCTCGATGCGCTCGCGGGCGCGTAGCGCTCGGGCACCGTCATGCTGAAGCTGGCGTCCGGCGTGGCCATCAACGTGGCCATCTTCGCCGCCTTGCTGTTCCTGCCGACGCGCAACCTCGACTGGTGGCGCGCGTGGGTACTGCTCGGCGTCATCTTCGTCTCCGCGGTGGCGGGCACGGCGATCCCTCGCCGGACGGACCCCGCCTTGCTCGAGGAGCGGTTCAAGTCGCCCGTGCAGGCGGGGCAGCCGCGGACGGATAAGATCGTCGTGAGCCTCTTGATCGCGGCGTTCGTCGTCGATGTGGCGTTCATTCCCATCGACGTCTTCCGCCTGCATGTGATGCCCAAGCCGGGACCACTGATCTCCGCGGCCGGGCTCGTGCTCTTCATCGCCGGCTGGAGGATCATGGCGCAGGCGCTGCGGGCCAATCCGTTCGCGTCGCCGGCCGTCAGGCATCAGGAAGAACGCCACCACGTGACGGTCGACCGCGGGCTCTATGGCGTCGTGCGCCACCCGATGTACGCGGGCGCCGTGCTCTTCTTCGTGAGCATGCCGCTGTGGCTCGAGTCGTACGCGGCGACCGTGCTGGCGCTCGTGACGGTTGTCTTGATCGTGGTCCGGATCCGCGTCGAGGAGCGATT
>DATEMW010000514.1:0-3308 GCA_035275385.1 Candidatus Methylomirabilota bacterium
CGGCGCCAGCGCATCGTTGACCGCGTTCAAGAGGGCGGGCAGCGCGCCCACGGTGCCCGCCTCGCCCACGCCCTTGGCGCCGAGCGGATTGACGGCGGTCGGCACCTCGTGCGAGTCGACGTCGAACGCGGGCATGTCGTCGGCGCGCGGCATCGCGTAGTCCATGAAGGAGCCGGCTAGCAACTGACCCGTCGACGGGTCATACGTGAGCTCCTCGTAGAGCCCCTGCCCCAGCCCCTGCACCACGCCGCCGTGGATCTGGCCCTTCACCAGCATGGGGTTGACCATGCGGCCGACGTCGTCGACCACCGTGTGGCGCACCACGCGCACGGCGCCGGTGTCCTCGTCGATCTCGACCTCACAGATCTGCGAGCCGTTGGGGAACGTCACCGCCGACGGCGTGAACGAGGCCTCTTCACTGAAGCCCGGCTCCATGCCCTGCGGAAGCTGACGCGGCACGTACGCGGCGCGGGCGACGTTGGCGAAGCTGACACCCTTGTCGGTGCCCTTCACCGTGAACTTGCCGTCCTGGTGGACCACGTCCTCCGGAGCGGCCTCGAGCATGCGCGCGGCGATCTTGCGCCCGCGCTCGATGACCTTCTCGGTCGCGCGCGTGACCGCCGAGCCGCCGACCGTGAGCGCGCCGGAGCCGCCGTTACCGCGGCCGGCGCCGAGCAGGTCGCTGTCGCCCCAGAAGACTTGAATGCGCTCGGGCGGCACACCGAGCTTCTCGCTGACGATCTGCGCGAACGCGGTCTCGTTGCCCTGGCCCATCGACGTCGAGCCGGCGAACAGCGACACGGAGCCGTCGGCGTTCACGCGAAGCTCGGCGGTATCCGGATTCATCGCGGTGTATGGCCCGCCGGCGACCTCGATCGGGTTGGCGATCCCGAGCCCGCGGAGCTTGCCCCGCTTGCGCGCCTCGGCGCGCCGCTTCTCGAAGCCGGCACGGTCGGCGATCTGCAGCGCCATGTCCATCCCGCGGGCGAACTCGCCGCAGTCGTAGGTGAACACGAGGCCTGTCTTGAACGGCATTGCGGACGACGGAATCAGATTGCGGCGGCGGAGCTCGATCGGATCGATCTTGAGCTCCATCGCCGCCACGTCGATGACCCGCTCGATGGCGTAGGTCGCCTCGGGCCGCCCGGCGCCCCGGTACGGTCCGGTCGGCGTCGTGTTCGAGAACAGGCCGGTCGTCTGAACGTGGATCGCCGGTGTCGTGTAGATCCCGGCGATGCCGCCGACGTTGTTGGTGCCCGGGCCCGCGCTCCGTGGCGTGAGATAGGCGCCGATGTTCAGGTTGATCGCGACGCGCAGCGCGAGGAATTTTCCGTTGCCGTCGAGCGCCAGCTCGGCGGTCGAGACGTTATCGCGGCCATGCTCGTCCGTGACGAAGCCTTCGCGTCGATCGGAGGTCCACTTGACCGGCCGCCCCAGCCGCTTCGCCGCCCACAGCACCAAGACGACCTCGGGATAGACACCGCTCTTCATGCCGAAGCTGCCGCCGACCTCGCCGGTGACGACCCGCAGATTGCTGTGCGGAACCTTGAGCACCTGATCAGCCAGCAAGGTGCGCAAGCCGTGCGGCGCCTGGATGCCGGTGTGGAGCGTGTAGCGTCCGGTGCGGCGGTCCCACTCGCCGACCGCGCCCCGCGGCTCCATCGGCGCGGCCGCCACGCGGCTCACGACAAAATCGAGCTTGGTGACGTGCGCGGCGCCCGCGATCCCGCGCGCCGTCTCGTCCTTCTTGCCGGCTTCCCAGACGAAGGCGATGTTGTCCGGCACCTCGGCCCAGACAACCGGCGCGCCCGGCCGCATGGCGTCGGCCGTCGCGGCAACGGTGGGCAACGGCTCATAGTCGACGGACACCAGCTCGGCCGCGTCGACCGCCTGCTCGATCGTCTGCGCGACGACGAGCGCGACGGGATCGCCGACGTGGCGGACACGGTCGCGCACCAGCGCCGGCCGCGGCGTCGCGAACGCCGGTGAGCCGTCGCGGCGCTTGCGCGACTTGTCCGTCGGCAGATCGCCGAGCCCATCCTTGGCCAGGTCGGCGCCGGTGAGCACGGCCAGGACGCCACTCGCGCCGCGGGCCGCCGTCGTGTCGATGGAGCGGATCGCCGCGTGCGCGTGGGGAGAGCGGACCACGACGGCGTAGGCCTGGTGGGGCAGGTTGACATCGTCCGAATAGCGGCCGTCTCCCCGAAGGAGCCGCGGATCCTCGATACGACGCACCGACTGCCCGACCCCGAATTTTTCGACGGTCACAGGATTGGCCATGATGCTGCGGGAGTATACGCGACGCGGTGTGATACAAAAAGCCCATGACCTTCAAACGAAATCTCGCGCTCGGATGCAGCGCTCTCGTCGTGATTCTTCTCGTGGGCGGCGTCGACCGTCCCGCGGCGCAGAACAAGCCTGAAGGTGAAATGCGGTGGGCCCTCTACGTGACGCTCTCGCCCGTGTGGTTCGATCCCGGTGAGGTCGTCGGCCAGCTCACGCCGTTCTGGGTGCTCTACGCGCTGCACGACGCGCTCGTGAAGCCCATGCCCGGCAACCAGATGACGCCGAGCCTGGCCGAGTCGTGGACCGTGAGCCCCGACCAGCGCGCGTACGAGTTCAAGCTGCGCGAGGGCCTCAAGTTCCACAACGGCGATCCGTTCACCGCCGAGGACGTGAAGTTCAGCTTCATGCGCGCCAAGGGCTCCAAGGTGCTCCACGACCGGGTGAAGGAAGTCGTCGTGGTGAGCCCGTATCGCGTGCGCTTCCAGCTCCACGATCCGTTCCCCGACTTCATGGCCTTCTACGGCACCATGGCCACCGGCGCCGGCTGGATCGTGCCCAAGGCCTACATCGAGAAGGTCGGCGACGACGGCTTCAAGAAGAACCCGATCGGGCTCGGACCGTACAAGTTCGTGAGCCACAACCCGGGGATCGAGCTCGTCATGGAGGCGAACGAGAGCTACTGGCGCAAGATGCCCTCCGTGAAGCGCCTGGTCTACAAGGTGGTCCCGGAATCGACGACGCGCGTGGCGATGCTCAAGCGCAACGAGGTCGACGTCGCCTACCTCCTCGAGGTGCCGCAGGCGCAGGAGATCAAGCGCGATCCGAACCTCAAGCTCGCGTTCTCCGGCGGGATCGCGATCTTCTTCCTCGATTTCCTCGACCAGTGGGACCCGAAGTCGCCCTGGGCCGACAAGCGCGTGCGCCTGGCCGCCAGCTACGCGCTCGATCGCCAGGCGCTCTCGGAGGCCGAGACGCTCGGCGCCTCCAAGCCCGCCGGCAATTTCATTCCGCGCACCTTCGAG
>DATEMW010000515.1:0-13792 GCA_035275385.1 Candidatus Methylomirabilota bacterium
GTGAGACCGCGGGCAACGGGCTGCTCGATCGCCGAGCCTTCCTGACGACCGGCGCCGGCGCGCTATCCGCCGGCGCGTTCATGGCTCTGGCACCGGCTGAGGCCGGCGCGGCCGGCCCGCCGGAGACCGGCGCCGAGATGAAGATGTCCGGCGGACCCTTGAGCGCGTACGGCTCGCCGGCGAGCTTCGAGCGCGAGGTGACGCGCACCTTGATCCGGTCGCAGCCCGGAACGACGGGCGCCGGGGCGTCGCGGACGCCGCTGGAGCTGCTCGAGGGGACGATCACCCCGAGCGGGCTTCACTTCGAGCGACATCACAACGGCGTGCCCGCGATCGATCCCGCGCAGCACCAGCTCTTGATCCACGGGATGGTCGCGCGGCCGCTGATCTTCTCGATGGCGTCGCTGCTGCGCTACCCGATGGTGAGCCGGATCCACTTCCTTGAGTGCTCGGGCAACAGCCAGCTGATGTATCAACCGACGCCGCCCACGGTCACGTGCGGGCAGACGCACGGCCTCGTCTCGGGCAGCGAGTGGACGGGCGTTCCGCTCCGGCTCGTGCTGGCCGAGGCGGGCGCCGACTCGCGTGCCGACTGGATTCTCGCGGAAGGCGCGGACGCCGCGGCGATGAGCCGCAGCGTGCCGATGGCCAAGGCGATGGACGACGCGATGCTCGCGCTGTACCAGAACGGCGAGCGGCTGCGGCCCGAGAACGGCTATCCGGTGCGCCTGTTCCTTCCCGGCTACGAAGGCAACATGAGCGTGAAGTGGCTCCGGCGGATCAAGGTGACGGACTCGCCGACGATGACGAAGGACGAGACGTCGAAGTACACCGATCTGCAGGCCGACGGCAAGTCGCTGATGTTC
This sequence comes from Candidatus Methylomirabilota bacterium, assembly GCA_035275385.1. Taxonomy (GTDB): domain Bacteria; phylum Methylomirabilota; class Methylomirabilia; order Rokubacteriales; family CSP1-6; genus AR31. The sequence goes on from DATEMW010000515.1 coordinate 867, forward strand.
ACGTATCCGATGGAGGTGAAGTCGGTCATCACACGGCCGGCGCCGGGATTGCGCATGACCGGGGCCGGGCTCTACGAGGTGTCCGGCATCGCGTGGTCGGGCCGCGGCGCGATCCGCAAGGTCGAGGTCTCGGCGGACGGCGGGCAGACGTGGGCGGACGCGGCGCTGACGGCGCCGGTGCTCGCGTACGCGCTGACGCGCTTCAGGATCCCGTGGAAATGGAACGGCGCGCCGACGGTGCTCAAGAGCCGCGCGACCGACGACACGGGCCGCGTGCAGCCCACGCGCGATGCGCTGATCGCCCAGCATGGCGCCAACGCGATCTATCATTACCACGCGATCCAGGCCTGGCGCGTGGAGTCGAGCGGCGAGGTCAAGAATGTTTACGCGTGAGGCGTTGCTCCGCGCAGGTCTCGTGCTCGCGCTCGGCGGGTGTGCCGGCGCAACGGCCTTAGCACCGGAGACGCCCAACCTCGGCCGCGCGGCCAGCGCCGCCGAGGTCGCGGGCTGGGACGTCAGCATCGCCCCGGACGGCCGCGGGCTGCCCCCGGGCAGCGGGACGCCGGCGCAAGGCGCTACCGTCTACGCGCAGAAGTGCCAGGCCTGCCACGGCGAGAAGGGTGTGGGCGGGCCGAACGACCGGCTCGTCGGCGGGCAGGGGACGCTCACCAGCGCGACGCCCGTGCGGACAGTCGGCAGCTACTGGCCCTACGCGACGACCGTATTCGATTACGTCCGCCGCGCGATGCCGTTCGCGCAGCCGCACTCGCTGACGAACGACGAGGTCTACGCGGTCACCGCGTACGTGCTTCAGCTCAATGGGATCATCGGCGAGCAGGACGTGATGAACGCCTCGACCTTGCCCAGGGTGAAGATGCCGAACCGCGACAACTTCATCCTGGTGCATCCCTGGAAGCCGAAGACGCCCTGACCGCCGCTATCGCGGCGCCGGCGCCAGCACGAGCCTGAGGGCCGCCTCGAGCTCGCGACGCGTCGTCACGCCCTCGAATCGGGCGCGGACGATCCCCGCGCCGTCGACGACGAAGACCCACGGCTCCGAGCGGAGGTTCCACTCGAGCACGGTCGGCGAGAACTGCTGGGGCGTGTCGGCTTCCCAGATCTCTTCGTGGACGAACGCGACGCGGTCGCCGTAGGCCGGGATCAAGCTTCTCACGACGTCGACGGCTGGACCGCACACGCGGCTCGTGCAGTACTTCGGCGTCGCGAACACGATCACCTGCGGCTTGCCCTGTGCGATCGCGTCGGCGATCCGTGTGCGGTGCAGTCGCGGGTCGGGCGGGTCGCTGGAATCGATCAGCTTCAGGTCGGCGACGTCGGCGGCGATCAGGTTCCGGCTGCGCGGGGCCGCGCTGCCGACCATCGGTGTGAGCGAGGCGGTCAGCACGCCGACGCTGAGCCGAGCGGACTCCACGGCGCCGCCGGCCGGCTGCGCGAGGACCTCGAGACCCCACGTGCCGGCGCGCGGGAAGGTCACCTGGGTGACGTAGATGCCCTGCACGTCGGTCGCCTCGCCGTGCACGTGCCGCGCGCCGTCGGGATGGATGTGGATCCGCTTGCCCTGCTCGATGACCTCGAGCCGGAGATAGCGCGCCGGCATCTCGGCGACCAGCCGCGCGTCGTCGCCCTCGAGCGCGTGCAGGCGCACGACGGCTCTGGCGTCGGCGAGCAGCTTGCCGTCCTTCAGGAGCGCGAACGCCAGACGATTCGGGCCGACGACCAGCTCGGACGTCGTGAGCAAGACGTGAAAGCCGTCGGCCGGCGGCGCCGTGAGCTGCGCCGCCGGCCGATCATACGTGCCCGGGCAGAAGGCCAGGAGCGCCAGCGTCACGACGCCGGCGCGCCGCTTGTTACTCCACAATGACCTGACCGTACTGCCAGGGATGGGGCAGACAGATATAGAAGTAATTGCCGGGCTGCGCGAAGGTGATGGCCTTCGATTGTCCCTTGACCATGACGCCGGTGTCCCACTTGCCCCGTTCCATCGACGTCGCCGAGTGCGGCAGATCGCCGACGTTGGTGAACGTCACGGTGCTGCCGGCTTTGATGCGGACGCGCGCGGGCGCGAAGCTGTACTCGACGTTGTTCGCGCCGATCCTGATCGTATCCGCGGCCGCGACGATCGGCCCGGTGGGCCCCGCGACGGTTTGCGGGGCCGGCGGCGGCCACAGCGGCCCGAGCTGACCCTTCAGCGAGAAGGCCCACACTGCGTCGCCATAGGCGCTGCCCTGGAGCTGGTTGCCGCCGGTTGCGATCGCGACGTACTGCTCGCCGTCGACCTCGTAGAACACGGGCGGCGCGTCGGCGCCGAACCCGGTCTGGAACCGCCAGAGCTCCTTGCCGCTCTTGGCGTCGAGCGCCAGGAAGTTGCCGTCCGGCTCGCCGCGGAACACGAGGCCGCCGGCCGTGACGGACGAGCCGCCACCACCGCCGATCCGGTACGGCGTCTTGTGCTGCCAGGCGATCCTGTTGGTCTTGCTGTCGATCGCGGTGAACGTGCCGCTCATCGGCGAGCCGATCGGCGCCGACTGGCTTCCGCCGGTGTAGCGCTGTCCGAGGATGTACTTGTCGCTGAAGCGCGTGAAGGCGCTCGTTCGCACGGTTCCCGGCACGTAGAAGTAGCCCGTGTCGGGGCTATACGGCATCGGCGACCAGTTCGTGCCGCCGATTCCGGACGGCTGCATCAGCACCGGTGTCTCCCAGAACGTGTCGAAGATGCAGCCGGCTTTCTCGTAGCCCGGCAAGAGCTCGGCGCACTGCGGGACCGTCGCGTCCCCGCGCGGAATCGGCTGGGTCTTGGCCGTCTTCTGCCGCGGATCCTGCGGCACCGGCTTCTCGTCGATACCGATCAGCGGCTTGCCGTCGGTCCGGTCCAGGATGTAGACCCAGCCGGTGCGGCCCGCCTCGGCGATCCCTTTGCGCGGCTTGCCGTCGATCACGGTGTCGAACAGCACGACCGGGCTCGCGGCGTCGTAGTCCCAGATGTCGTGGTGCACCTGCTGGAAGTGCCAGACGTATTCGCCGGTCTTCGCCTTGAGCGCCATCATCGACGCGCAGTAGAGGTTGTCGCCCTCGCGCATCGAGCCGTCGTAGTCCGGGCCGCAGTTGCCGGTGACGAAGTAGACGAGCCCGAGATCCGGATCGAGCGCCGGCGTGTTCCAGATCGTGGCGCCGCCGCGCATCGAATGGTCGGTGCCGGGCGGCCACGTCTCGCTGCCGCGCTCGCCGGGCGCGGGCAGGGTGTACGAGCGCCAGAGGATCGCGCCGGTCTTGGCGTCGAGCGCCGTCAGCCGCCCGCGCACGCCGAACTCGCCGCCGGCGATGCCGCTGTAGACGATGCCGTCGTAGTAGAGCGGCGCGCTCGTGATCGTGTAGCCGTTCTCCCACTTCTCGAGCGCGGTCTTCCATTTGACCTCGCCGGTCTTCATGTCGAGCGCGACCAGGTTGGCGTCGAGCTGACCGGAGAAGAGCAGGCCCTCACCCATGGCAAGGCCGCGATTGACCCAGCCGCAGCACACCGTGGAGATCCGCTGGTCGATGCCGGACCAGTATTCCCAGATGAACGCGCCCGTCTTCGCGTTGAGCGCGAAGACGTCGTCGTTGCCCGTGACGACGTACATGATGCCGTCCTTCACGAGCGGCGAGGCCTCGAAGGAATACTTGCCCGCGGCGCCGGAGCCCTTGAGCCGGGTCATCCAGGCGCCCTTGAGCTGACCGACGTTGGTCGTGTCGACCTGCTTCAGCGTGGAATACCGCTGGTTGGTCAGGTTGCCGCCGTTGGTGACCCAATCCTTGCCGACCGGACCGCGGATCAGACGATCGATCTCCGGATCGGCGGCTCGCGCTGTGTTGAAGGTCGAGAACAGAAAGCCGAGGATCGTGACCACCGCGAGCACTTGCTGCCCCAGACGTCGCATGTCGCTCTCCTCACACCGCCGGCGGCCGTGAGCACGCTTCGTCCCATTGCGGGGCGCCCCGCTGTAGTCGCGCCGCCACGCGATCGGACTCAGGCGGGGCGCGGCCGAGAGATACCGCCGCGCGCCGTCCGATGTCAAGGAACGATCGCGGCACCTTGCGGCTTGACACCGGACCGCCGACCGAACAATGCTCGATGCGTTTGCCGGATGAGCGCCTGCAGCTCCGAGCTTCGGAAGGAGAAAGGGCCATGAAAACGCTCGCGGCACTGCTCGTGGTTCTCGCCCTCACCCTGGGCGGCCTCGCCTCGAACGCGGCGGCGCAAACCGGTGCGGTCTGGGGCGTGTACGGCGGGGACACCGCCAACACGCGCTACAGCACCTTGAATCAGGTCAACACCTCGAACGTCGGCCGGCTCAAGGTGGCCTGGGCACTCCAGCTCGGCTCGCTGCGCTCGCAGGAGTCGACGCCGATCCTGGTCGGTGACCTGCTCTACGTCACGTCGTCCCACGGCCCCAAGAACGTGTTCGCGGTCGACGCGCGCACCGGCGAGGTCAAGTGGCGGTACTCGCCCGAGGTGCCGGCCGGCATCGAGCAGTACGCCTGCTGCGACGTCAACAATCGCGGCGTCGCCCACGCGAACGGCAAGATCTTCGTGGGCCGGCTCGACGGCCATCTGGTGGCGCTCGACGCCCAGACCGGCAAGGAGCTGTGGAAGACGCAGGTCATCGATCATACAGGCGGCTCCGTCATCACCTCGCCGCCGACGATCGTCAAAAACTTGGTAGTCACGGGGTTTGGCGGCGGCGAGTTCGGCGTGCGCGGCTACATCAGCGCCTACGACCAGAACACGGGCCGCGAGGTCTGGAAGCTCTACACGGTGCCGGGGCCGGGCGAGGCCGGCAACGACACGTGGAAGGGCGACTCGTGGAAGTTCGGCGGCGGTGTCGCCTGGCACATCGGCTCGTACGATCCGACCTTGAACCTGCTCTACTACGGCACCAGCAATCCGGCGCCGTGGGGCGCGTCGGTCCGCGGCAACGACAGCAGCAACATCGGCCAGTACAGCAACCTCTACACGGCCAGCACGCTCGCGATCAACCCGGATACCGGCAAGATCGTCTGGCACTACCAGACCACGCCGCACGACGCGTGGGATTACGACGGCGTCAACGAGCTGGTCCTGGCGGATATCGAGATCGGCGGGCAGAAGACGCCCGTGGCGCTCAAGGCCGACCGCAACGGCTTCTTCTACGTCCTGGATCGCCGCAACGGCAAGCTCCTGTCGGCGCAGAAGTTCGTCGATCTCAACTGGGCCAAGTCGATCGACATGGCCACCGGCCGCCCGGTGGAGAACGCCGACAAGCGGCCGCGTCTGGGCTTCCGGGCCAAGGACATCTGCCCCAATCTCATCGGCGGCAAGAACTGGATGCCGATGAGCTACAGCTTCCAGACCGGCCTCGTCTACATGTCGACGATGAACCTCTGCATGGACCTCGAAGGCGCGCAGCCGCAGTACAAGCGCGGCGCCTTCTATCTGGGCGTGGAGTTCGAGCTCGGCAAGGGCGGGCCGGGCGGCCATCTCGGCGAAGTGATGGCCTGGGATCCCGTCAAGCAGCAGAAGGTCTGGGGCAATCGGGACGATCTGCTCTTCATCGGCGGGATGCTCAGCACGGCGGGCGGCCTCGTCTTCCACGGCGATCTCAAGGGCCAGTTCAAGGCACTCGACGCCAAGAGCGGACGGCCGCTGTGGCAGTTCCAGACGGGCTCGGGGATCAGCGCCGGGCCGATGACGTACGAGCTCGGCGGCAAACAGTACGTGGCGGTGGTCTCCGGACGCACGTTCGCGATTCCCGCGTTCTTCGGGCCGATCGGCGAAAAGATGGTCGCCGCCAGCCCCGAGGGCGGCACCCTGTTCGTGTTCGAGCTGCCCACGCAGTGAGGCCGCGAGAGGTGTGGACGGCGTGAAGCGGCGGGCGACCGCGAGCGAGCCATCGGCTCCGGTCGCCCGCGCCGCTCGAAAGGGCGGTGCCGGTCGGATCGGGCTGTGCTTCCTGGTCGCGCTCCTGGCCTCGTCAGTTGTGGTTGTGCCGGCCCGAGCGGCCGACACGTTCCGTGTGTGCGCCGATCCTGACAACCTGCCGTTCAGCCGCGCCGAAGGTGCGGAGCGCGGACTCTACGTCGAGCTGGCCGAGCTCGTCGCGAGCCGGCTCGGGCTTCGCTCCGAATACGCGTGGTTTCCCTCCAACTACGGCCGGCGGGCGGTGCGCAACACGCTCCTGGCCGACCGGTGCGACGCGTACTTCGGGCTGCCCGACGACGGCGAGTTCATGGGACGCAGCGTGATCCGGAGCAAGCCGTTCCTCGACGTCGGCTACGCGGTGATCGGACGGCGGCCGTTCGCGTTTTCGTCGCTGGACGACCTCAAGGGGCGTCGCGTCGCCGTGCAGTTCGGGACGACGCCGCAGCTGCTCTTGTCCACGCGGCCGGGTTTTCAGGCGGTCACGTTCAGGCTCGCCGAGGAGGCCATGGAGGGACTGGCTCGCGGAGAAGCCGACGTCGCGTTTCTCTGGGGGCCGGTTGCGGGGTACGTCAACAAGAGCCGGCTCGGCTCCGCATACGAGGTCGTGCCGGTTGCGGGCGAGGGGCTGCAGTGGCACGCGGCGATCGGCGTCAGAAAAGGCCAGGACGCGCTGAAGGCCGATCTCGATCGAGTCCTCGACCAGCTCCAACCGGAGATCAAAGCGCTGGCCGACAAATACGGCTTTCCGCTTCGGCGACCCGTGAGCATCGACGGCCAGCGCGGGATGCGTGAGACGCCGGGCGGCGGCGCGATCCAGCTCGTGCAGCATTCGGAGAGCGCGTCGCATCCGACGTCGCCCACTGAAGCCGTGCCGTCCTCGTCGGTCCCCCAGGCGCCGGACAGCCTCATTCGTCTGGGGCGCAGCCTCTTCAACCAGCACTGCTCGCACTGCCACGCGCCGAACGCGATGAGCGCGGAGCCCACTCGCGATCTGCGCCGGCTGGCGCTCCGCTACGGGGGGAAGATGCGTGAGGTCGCGTACGCGACGATCACGGTCGGGCGCGTCGAGAAGGGGATGCCGGCCTGGAGAGAGCTCCTGGGCGAAGAGGCGATCCAGAACGTGCTCGGATTCCTGGAGTCCGTCCAGCGCCAGCCGTGAACCGGGCGCTGTTTCGTCAGCGAGAGGAGGCTCGTCGGCCATGATTCGATCACGTCTCGTCGTCCTCGCGGTGCTCGCCGCCGCGCTCGTGCTGGGCTCGGCGCCGGCCGGCGCCGAGCTGCGCGTGTTCGTCACGAACGAAAAGTCCGACGACGTGACCGTGATCGACGCGACGACCCGCGCGGTCGTCGGGACGATCAAGGTCGGCAAGCGGCCGCGCGGCATCACCGCCAGCGCGGACGGCCGGCGCGTCTACGTCAGCAACAGCAACTCGGACAGCTTGAGCGTCATCGACGCCAAGAGTCTCGAGGTGCTGCAGACCGCCCCGGCCGGGATCGATCCGGAGGGGCTCACCTTCAACCGGGACGGCACGGCGCTCTATGTCGTCAACGAGAACGAGCTCTCGGTGACAGTCCTCGAGGTGCCTTCGCTGAAGGTCCGCAAGAAGATCGCCGTCGGCAAGGAGCCCGAGACCGCCGTGTCCTCTCCGGACGGGCGCTGGATCGCGGTCTCCAACGAGACCTCCGACGACGTCCACATCATCGCGACCAGCAGCGACACGGTCGTCAAGCAGATCTCCGTGCCCAAGAACCCGCGGGGGATGCGCTTCAGCGCCGACTCGCGCCAGCTGTTCGTGGCCAGCGAGCAGGCGCACACGGTTTCGGTGATCGACATGGGCGAGATGCGCGTCGTCAAGTCGGGACCGACCGGCGGCGGCCGCCCCGTCGACATCACGCTGACGCCGGACGGCTCGAAGCTCTACGTGTCGCACGGGCAGTCGGGCGACGTGCGCGTGCTGGACAGCGCGTCGCTGAACGTACTTGCGGTGATCCCGACGGGCCCGCGCACCTGGTGGACGGCGCTCAGTCCGGACGCGCGCTTCCTCTACGCGACCGTCGGGCGCGCCAACGAGCTCGCGGTGATCGACACGCGCTCGAACACCGTGGTCGCGCGGATCCCGTGCGGCGGGTTGCCGTGGGGTGTGGCGATCGCCGACACGCCCTGACCCCGAGGGCCTGCGAACGGCTACATCAGGAGACGGAGCCAGCGCCGGCCGCTGCTCCTGAGGATCAGGCCGTCGAGCCCCCACGTGCGGCCCGCGCGCGCGAAGAGAAACACGATCATCGACGTCACCAGCATGACGTGGAAGCCCTGCTGGCCGAAGCTCATCCACTGGCTCGCGAAGCCGTAGTTCAGGCTGAGGAAGAGTCCGACGAGGGCGGTGAGCCCGGTCAGGAAGCCGAGAATGAGCCCGATCCCGACCGCGGCCTCACCCCACGTCTGAAGCGTCGCGAAGACGCTGCTGTTGGGCAGCACCGTGCGTTCGAGGAATTCCTTGTACCACTCGACGGGGTTGCCCGCCGCGAACTCGGCGACGCGCTTGGGTTGGAACGCGAGGAAGCGCGGCGACACCGTTGGATAGGGGATGGTGTCCCAGAGATACGCCAGCGTGAACTTGGTCCACACCGCTTTGACGAACCAGATGCCGACGACGACGCGCAGCAGAACGAGCCAGCGATCGGGAGCGCTCACGGGCGGTCGAGCGCGGCGGTGGTGAGCAGCACCATGAGGCCGGATGCTAGAGGACCACGCGAGCGTGGTCAAGCACTCTGCGCGCTGGTTCGTGTCCTCCTCGTCACCTTGGTCGTCGTCGCGCTGGTCATCGTCGCGCTCGTGGCGTCCGCCGCGACGGCGGCCGAGCCGCCGCCGCTGGCTCTCGACCCCGGCTTTCGTGTCGAGCTCTTCGCCGAGGGTCTGGGCGCCCCACGCATGCTCGCGTTCGATGCGTCTGGAGCGCTCCTGGTGTCGGTTCCGAGCCAGGGACGCATCGTCGCCATTCCTGCGGCTCGACGGCCAGAACAGCTCCGCTCGTCCGTGACGGTCGCCGAAGGATTGCGGCTGCCTCATGGCCTCGTCGTTCGCGACGGATACCTGTGGGTCGCCGAAACCGGGCGCGTGCTGAGGTTCCGCTACGACGTCGCCACGCGCCGCGCGGCCGAGCCGGTCGTGATCGTTCCCGACCTGCCGGCGGGCGCACACCACTGGACACGATCGATCGCCTTCGGTCCGGACGGGCGGCTCTACGTCGCGATCGGCTCCTCGTGCGACGTGTGCCGTGAGGCGGACCGGCGCCGCGCCGCGATCGTCAGCTATGCGCCTGACGGATCGAATGAGCGCATCGTCGCGACCGGGCTCAGGAACCCTGTCGGGCTCGCGTTCGACCCGACTACCGGCGGGTTGTGGACGACGGTCAACGAACGGGACTGGCGCGACGGCCGGGCCCCACCGGATTTTCTGAGCCTCGTACGCAAGGGCGCTGGCTACGGCTGGCCCGACTGCTACGCTGAGAACGGCGCGCTCGCGCCCGATCCCGAGTTCCGAGGCACCGGCGATTGCCGCAGCTTCACGCGGCCCTCGATCGAGCTTCCGCCGCACGCGGCGCCGCTCGGGATGGCTTTCTACACGGGCGCGAAGTTTCCGGTCGCGTACCGCCGGAACCTCTTCGTCGCCCTGCACGGCTCACGACTCGAGCTGCCGGCCGCCGGCTACAAGATCGTGCGGGTCGTGATGGCGGCGAATCGACCGCCGCGAGTCGAAGACTTCGCGACACGCTGGCGTGTGGGCAATCAGGTCTGGGGACGCCCGGTCGACGTGCTCGTGGGCCCTAACGGCGCGCTCTACGTTTCGGACGACCACGGCGGGCGGGTGCTTCGGATCACGTTCGCGCGATGATGCGGTCCGGGTGCGAGGGCGCTGCGGATCGCGCGCCCGTGCTGATGCTAGGCTGGGTAAAAGTGGAGAGAAAGCAATGAGAAGGCTCATCGCCATTACCCAAGTCACGCTGGACGGCGTCATGCAGTCGCCCGGTGGCCCCGAGGAGGATCCGAGGAACGGGTTCACCTATGGAGGCTGGGTCATGCCCTTCGGGGACGACGCCCTGAGCCAAGCCATTGGCGAGACTATCGCCGGTGAGTTCGACATGCTTCTGGGACGCCGAACTTACGAGATCTTCGCCGCCTACTGGCCGAACCAGGGCGACAACCCGATCGCGAAGGCGTTCAACAAGGCGACGAAGCACGTCGTCACGCGCACCCTCGACCAGCTCGACTGGCAGAACTCACTGCGCATAGGCGGTGATGTCGCGGACGCGGTCCGCCGGCTGAAGGCATCGGACGGGCCGGCGCTGCATATCTGGGGTAGCAGCGAGTTGCTGCAGACGCTGATCGCTGCCGAGCTCGTCGACGAATATCGCATCTGGGTCTTTCCGTTGGTGCTCGGCGAAGGGAAGCGGCTGTTCGAGAACGGCGTTCCGCCAGCCAGCTTTGCCCTGGCCGAGACGCGAAGCACGCCCAAGGGCGTCCTCATCAATGCATACCGCGCGAACCGCCAGGCCAGCTCGCTCCCACGGGGGACATTCCAGCCTGACAAGCCGTCCGACGCGGAGCTGGCGCGGCGCAGGAAACTGGCAGCCGAAGGCTCCTAGCCTCCAGCGTGATGCTCGTGCGGCATCGTTCCTTCCTGGCGCTCACGCTACTCGCGCTGGCTGCTGTCGGCCTGGCGAGCTGCACCGTGACAGCGAAGATGACCGCGGCCGTGCCTCCGCGCGGCGAATGGCCGACGCACGGCGGAACCAACGCGAACGCCCGCTACTCGCCGCTCGATCAGATCACGCGCGCCAATGTCGGCCAGCTCCGCGTCGCCTGGCGCTGGACGTCTCCGGACGAGGAGCTGATGGCGCGCGAGCCCCAGATCCGGACGTGGGTAAACCAGGCGAGCCCGCTGATGATCGGCGGCGTGCTCTACGTCAGCACCTCCGCGAGCCAGGTGGCGGCCATCGACGCGATCAGCGGCCGGACGCTCTGGGTCCACGACCCGCGGATATGGGTACACGGGAGGCCAACCAATTTCGGGTTCGTGCATCGGGGCGTGGCGTACTGGACCGACGGCCGCGACAGCAGGATCCTGATCGGCACCGGCAACGCGTACCTCATCGCGCTCGACGCGCGGACCGGCGTGCCGATCACGAGCTTTGGTGTGGACGGCCGCGTCGATCTCACCGAGGGGCTGGGGCGCCCGGTCGAGCGCCGGTGGTACTCGGTGACGTCACCGCCGCTGGTCATCGGCGATCTCGTGATCGTCGGCTCGTCCATCGAGGCGCAGCCCCTGCGCCCCGACATGCCGCCGGGCCACGTCCGCGCCTTCGACGTCCGCACGGGCGCCCAGCGATGGATCTTCCACTCCATTCCTCAAGGCGATCAGCTCGGGAGCGAGACCTGGGCGAACGAGTCGTGGCGCACGTTCGGCGGCGTGAACGTGTGGACGATCATGAGCGCCGACGATGAGCTCGGGTACGTCTATCTCCCGTTCAGCCCGGCCTCGAACGATTACTACGGCGGCGAGCGGCACGGGGACAACCTGTTCGCCGACAGCCTCGTCTGCCTGGAGGCGGCCACCGGACGGCGAGTCTGGCACTTTCAGATGGTGCGCCACGGACTCTGGGACTACGACATCCCCGCGGCGCCGAACCTGGTCGACATCGCGATGGGACGACGACGAGTGCGCGCGGTCGCTCAGGTGACCAAGCAAGGATTCGTCTACGTGTTCGATCGCGCGACCGGTCAACCGCTGTGGCCCATCGACGATCGTCCGGTGCCGCAATCGACGGTGCCCGGCGAGAAGACCGCCGCGCGACAGCCATTCCCGACGAGGCCGGCGCCCTTCGAACGGCAGGACGCGAGCTCGGCCGACGTCATCGACTTCACGCCGGAGCTTCGCGAGCAGGCGCTGGCGATTCTCGCGCAGTACGATCACGGGCCCATGTTCACGCCGCCGAGCGAGCGCGGCATGGTGCTGCTTCCCGGCGCGGGCGGCGGCGCCAACTGGGCGGGCGCCGCGTTGGATCCCGAGACGGGCCGTCTCTTCATACCGTCGGCCACCGCGCCGAACATCGTGACCCTGAACCCTCCGCCCGCCGGCTCGATCAAAGATCGCTACGTCGGACGGCTACAGGGCCTGAGAGGGCCGCAGGGGCTCCCGCTGTTCAAGCCGCCGTTCGGGCGGCTGACCGCGATCGATCTCGCCAGCGGCGAGCACGCGTGGATGACCCCTGTGGGCGAAGGACCGCGACGCCATCCACTGCTCGAGCCGCTCGGGCTCGGACGGCTCGGCTGGGACCGCCGGAGCTTTCCGCTCGCGACGCGCACCTTACTGTTCGTCGCGCAGATGGGCCCAGCCGGAGGGACGCAGCGCGCCGGCGAGGGCCCGGGGCTGGAGGTGTTCGACAAGGCGAGCGGAGAGCTGCTCGCGAGGGTCGACTTGCCCGAGCCCGCAACCGGCGCGCTGATGACGTATTTCGCCGGGGGCAAGCAGTTCCTCGTCGTCCCGGTCGGCGGCCGCGGCCGGCCTGCGGAGCTGATCGCGCTGAGCCTGCCGTGACCCGCTTCGTCAGCCCGTAGAGATCGGGACGCTCACGGCCGCACGGCGGGTGTTTCGAGCGTCATCCCGCGCGCGCGCCACATCAGGAACAGCTCGAGGTTCACCAGCTCAGCGGCGCCGAACTCGTAGGGCTCGGCGCGGATCCCGGTGAGACAGCCGCGCAGCCGGCGCTCGAGCGAGCCGAGGCTCTGCCACTCCAAGCGGTAGAGTGGATAACCGGTCGGATGCCCCTGAGGCACGACGTTGCCCGCGAGGCGCCGGCCCCAGTTATCGTCGTGGCATTGGTTGCAGGCGAGGTTCAGCTGGCCCTGGCGCCGATAGAACGTCGCGCGGCCGGCCTCGACGAACGGCCGCGTGCGCTCGTCGATCGCGACG